>NZ_JACCFE010000004.1 GCF_014256275.1 Rhodococcus sp. 4CII | reverse complement strand
CCCGATCAAGCCCAGGGCACGCAGCACCGCCCAACCACGCGCCCTGGGTGACGGTCGCTCCGTCGGCCCGCCCATAGGCGTCGAAGAACCGCCCCGCCGCGCCGGCCGGCAACAGGATCCAGGCGGCGGAAAGATCGGTCGCGGGATCGCCCGCGCACATCTCACCGAAGTCGATCACCCCAGCAAGCATCCCGTCCCGGACGACCACGTTCGCCCGATGCACGTCACCGTGCAGCCACAACGGCGCGCGCTGCCAAACCGGCGCCGCTACAGCCTCCTCCCACACCTCCCGCGCACCCTCCGCGGTCGCGTGGTCGGCAACGACCACGCGACCGACCTCGGCCCCTTCCCACAACCCGGCCAAAGGAATGCCCCGCGCCGGGTTGGCCGGCGCGTCGGGTTGGCCGGCGCGTCGGCGGGCGCCTGCACGTGCAGCGCACCAAGGAACCCGGCGAGGACCTCCGCCGCATCGACACGTGTGACCGGCGCGTGATCGGCCGGCTCCCCCTCGACCCAGCGCGCGATCGTCCAGGTGTGCTCGAACAGGCCCGAAGGTGTGCTCGAACAGGCCCGAAGGTGTGCCGACACGCACCGGGGTGGGCGTGGGCAGCGGCAGGCGGTTCGCCAACACCGGCAGCCACGTCTGCTCTGTGCGCAGCAGAGCAGGCGCGCGCTCGGTGCGCGGCAAGCGTACGGCCAGCTCCTCCCCGAGTCGCCATTGCTGGTTATCCCAACCCCCGTCGACGTCTCGGAGATCGAGGTCCGCCAGATCCGGATGCTGATCCCGCAGCAACGCCCGCACCAGGCCCTGCCCGAACCTGAACTCGCCCTTCAAGAAGCCTCCGATCGCTGCCGACACACTGCGCAATTACAAAGGATGTGCAGCGATATCACCCTCGGGCTCGTCGGTGCCTCGTATCGGATGTTGTCGGCTTCGAGGAGTCAACAGCGTCCTCATCGCCGAAAACCTGCGCCCATCTCGTGTTTCCCGCCAACTCGGCGGCCGCCGCGCGGTAGCGCTGTCGAAGCCGCGGGAACTCCTGGTCGAGTCGACGATGCAGAGTGAGGGAGTCGCGCAACAGTGCCCGGGCGGTCTCGCGATCGCGCTGCCGGTAAACAACGCCGCGGCCGTCTGCAGTGGTCACGGTGACACCATCGACACGACCGAGACGGAACCAGCGCGCCTCGGTCGGTGAATAGTTCGCCTGCGGGACCTGATGATGCCGGATGTCGATTGGGCGGAGGTTGTTCGCCGCCGCCGCGGCCAGGCTCGCGATCTTCCCGAGCCCTGTCGGGGCCCGGGCTCCCGACCGGAGGGTATCGCCGCTGGCACGGGGCAGTGCGGTCGCCGACTCGAGCACCACCGCATCCGGATAGCCGGCCCGCAGCGCGGCGACCTTCGGCAACGCCGACGGCAGCAGCTCGAACAGCTGCTCGGGCCCGGCCAGGAAATCCCGAATCGCCTCGCACTGAATCGCCACCGTGGAGTACTCCAGGCACAGCAGATGTTTGACCACCGCCTTCAGACTCGAACGGATCATCGCCCGCTGCCCGCCGGACTGGTGCAGGGCCGCCACGACCAGGCGATTGCGGAGATGAAAGTACGCCTGCCAGTCGATCGCGTCGTCCTTATCGCTCCAGGCCATGTGCCAGACCGCCACCCCGGGCATGCTGACGGTCGGGAAGCCGGCGGCTCGGGCGCGGAGCCCGTATTCCACGTCGTCCCACTTGATGAACAACGGCAACGGCTGCCCGATCTGCTGGGCGCAGACCCGGGGAATCATGCACATCCACCACCCGTTGAAGTCGACGTCGACCACCCGATGCAGATCTCGGGAATGCTCGGCGTCCGTGAGCGGGTGGGCGGCGAAATCGTGGTCGTACCCGGAAAACGGGGCAGCAGTCCACATGAACGTCGACTGATCGACCGCCTCACCCATCGTGTGGAGGTGCGCGCGTTCCTGCAGGTTGAGCATCTGACCGCCGACCAGCATCGGCGCCTTGGCGAACCGGGACACCGCCAGCGCCCGCAGGATCGAATCCGGCTCGATGGCAATGTCGTCGTCCATGAACAAGATGTACGGGCTATCGGTGCGGGCCAGTGCCTCGTACATGATCCTCGAGTAGCCGCCCGAACCGCCGAGGTTGCCCTGCCGGAACAGCTGAAACTTCTCCCCCAACGCGGTCACCGCTGCGGCGAAACCGGGATCGTCGCGCACCTGGCGGGTGCCCTGATCCACCATCAACACCGCATCCACCGCGGCCGCCACGAGCGGGTCCGACGCCAACGCACGCAAAGCACTGACGGCATCGGCGGGACGGTTGAACGTCGGAATGCCCACCGTCACCCGACCGGTGTCCCCGTCGCCGGGAGCCGGGATCGGCGCGTACCAGCCGGCCGCGTCGATCCGCACGTCACCAGTGGCAGCGGTGATGTCGAACCAGATCCAGCCGCCGTCCTCGAACGGCGCCAAATTGATGTCGATGTCGACCACACCCCGGCCGGACCCGTCGCCCGGGATGTCCGCCGATGCCACCGCGATCCGGGTGCCGTCCGCCTTCGACCGGTACACCTGCACCCCGCACTCGCCGACCACCTCGACCCGCAACACCACCGACTCCAACACCGTCCACCGGCGCCAATACCCGGCATTGAACGCGTTGAAATACGTCGCGAAACTCACCTCGGCACCCGCGGAAACCAGGGCGGCGGTCCGCGACACCGCATGCACCCGACCGACACTGCCTGATTCGAGCAGATACAACGACCGCACATCCGACGACTCACCCGCACGCGGCAACAGCACCCGCTGCAACAACGACACCGCCGACCCCACCCCGGACTCACCCTCCGGCTCAACATCATTGATCCGCACAACCGACACAACCACACCCCCACCACCCGGCCAAGACATGCCCAGCCAACACCGTCGACGTCCTCACCGCACCCTATCCGAGGCCATGGAACCCACCCGGATACAGAAATCCGGCCACACCCCTCGGACCAGGCGTCAGCACCGTCGGCCAGAGCCTCGAAACCTCCGGTCCACGACCGCATCATCGGCGCCCTCGAACAACCCGAACAGCAGTACGTTTCAGTCGGGGGTGAAGAACAGTCCCATTCCGATCATGAACCACGCCACCAGCGCCGCCATCGGCACGAAACGCGCCCACCAACGGCAGAGCGAACTGCCGGGCGGGCCGCCACGGAACCGACACCAACCCGCACGCCACCACCACAACCGCTGGTCCCGCCCAGCTCACCCAATACGAGGCCGACGGCGGATCCGACCCGAACGAGATGAACGACCCATGCGGATACACCCGCGGCCGCGGAACATCGCCGTAGTGCTGCCACAGCATCACCGCCGGCAGATAACAGAAAAACCCCAGCAACAGACCCGCGATGACGCCCAGAGAAATCCGCAAACCCCGCCCCGACCCCGCCGATGTCACTTCGTCCACACCACTGGGATCTGGTCGCTCCACATCACACGCTGACGTCACCCCTTCACTGACGACATTCCGGTGAAAGGGGTGACGACAGGGTGCTCGTGGAGAGGAGAATAACCAACCATGAGCACTACCGACGACGACATCCCGCCGCCACCCGACAGTGTCATAGAGCGCGTCGCTCCCGTCCTCCGTGCCGCTCTGCTCCAGGCCGAAACCCGACTGTCGGAGCGATGCGCCGCCAAGGCGGCGACCGTCGAACTGGAATCTGCAGCCATCAAGGCCGTGAACCAAGCCCACGCCAACTTGAGCAATTTCCTCGTCGCCGACACCGCGAACCCCGACAGTGCAACCTCGCAGATCGACTACTACCACTTCGCCTATGCACTGATCGATCGGATCGCGGAGGCCCGCAAAGCCGGTGTCGACGTGAGGCTCGGCGAGATCGAGATCCGGTCAAATCTCGACTAGGTGGTGATCGGCGTGATCCATCAAGAGATCCGGGAGTGGGTCGCAGAGTTGATGCGACTCGACCTCGCGACGGCCAGCCCCGCCGAGTTGGCCAAGCTGGACGACGTCACCAAGCTGGCGGAGATGGAGTACGTGCGGCAACTGCTGAGCCTGCGCGAGTATCGGCCGCTGGTGGGTTGACCGCGTGAAACATCAGCGCCCCGACCTGCGATTAGTCACTCGAAGAGGTGATCACAATGGGTTCCGCTGGAATCGACTTCAACCTGGCGTTCCAAGCGTTTGTGCATTGGCTGCACGTCATGTTCGGCCTGAACGTGGGCGTCTGAACGTCCCCCCAAAGTGTCGGCCCCGGCCTGGCTGCCTCCGATCACCTGCGCCGGGATCGGCTTTGCCGGTGCCCGGCGTAGCCAGCGGCGATAAACTTGGGTCGTGAGGAATTGCCGATTCACACGAGAAGAGGTGATCGGATGGATAAGCCTTCATAAGCCTTCTTGACTGAGTAGTCACATGATCGATCCCCGGCTGCAAGTTGACCCCTCCTGCAACGAGGGGCAGCAAACCAAGGGGGTCGATCGCTGTCCATGCCCATCCGCAGGTTTGTCCACAGTTCGTCCGCAGGACATTGCGGTCGGGTTACGATCCGTCGGTGACAATAGGCTCCCTCTCGATGGCCCTCCTGCGGCTCAATTACCGGCTGGCTCGCATTCCGTTGCAGTTGGTCGAGGACGTCGGGATAGCCATGCTGGACGAGCGCGCACCGACGCGCCTCGCCTACGAGCAGTTACTCATCACCTGCGATCACGCCGCCGCCATCCTGCTCGGTGACGAGTACGCGGCCGCACGAGCAGACGACATGCGCCGCCGTAGCGCTCGGGTCCGCGTCACGATCGCGCGCCGACATCAGCGTGTCGATGCCGAGACTGCCGCCCTTCTCGATCTGCAGCGTGAACGATTCGAGCGTCGCCAGCGCACCAAGGGCACCGACCGAGCCTGAAGTATCTTTCGTGAACCCTTCCCACAAAGCCCAGGCAGACAGTATGTTTGGGCATGGTAGGCCAGCTTTGGGGGGTGCCAAGCCCTCGGTGTGATGCGTTTGAAGAGTCCGTGCGCAGCATTCCAAGGGGGGCGGCACGGGGGCTGGCCTGCCGTCATTCATGTGTTTTCACATGGTGTCGTAGATGATGTGCTCGGGTATGCCCGCCCCCTCCGCGCGCCGACTACGGCGTCCCAGAGGTCGCCCGTGAGTTGCCGGTAGGTGTCGCACCAGATTCGCCGGAACTCCGTTGTTGTCGGGTACTCAGGAACGTGCGGAGGACCAGTGTGGTGTTTCATGCGGAAACGGTCGGGTGGAACCATCATGGGTCGGTCGACTGCCGCATGCCAGTCACCATACATGCTGCAGTGCAATGGAATTCAATAGGGTTGAAATGAATATTGTTACACTGCAATGCTATTGAGCGCGTGAGTGAAGCACGCATGATGGGCGATGAGTGCTGAGCACAAGCAAGGTGTGATGCATGCACGCTGTCTGGTCTCACGTCCGTGACAGCGAGTCCAGCGCACGATCGAACGCTGCCGCCGCGCCTTCGGCTGACACCGAAGACCCCGGCTGCACACACCCGGGCGGAGTTCGCTCTCGCGGCGAGCAGACTGGCGGATCACCAGATTCCCAGATTGCCCTGCCAAACCGCCAAAATGATATACAGCACTACCACCAGCGGATAGTACGGATTGATCATCGCGCTCACCTCGAGGGAGCGGCCCACCAGTTTGTGACCGGCTCCGGATACCAAGTACCTATTCGACGTGTCCGTTCCTTCTCCTCGGCAAGGGGGCCGGTGGCGATGATCCATCTGGGTGGCAGTCGGTAACGCCGCGGCCCGCCAGAATGTCGGTCAGCATGTCGATTTCGGTGAGCCACAACCCCAGCCGGGTGATTCCACGCTCACGACTGGGGCAGGCGTGGGTGAAGATCAGGATGGATTTTCCGGCACCTCGGGCGTGAACCTCCCACCGCAGGAGCTCGTCGCCGCAGCAATTCTCGAGGCATCGGGTCTCCGGTGGCCCCATCGTCGGACCGTGCAGGTCACGCCGGGAATCGCACCAGGACGCCCACATGTAGCGGCGAGAGTCGGTCAGCACCCGCCACACCGAGTCGCAGCCGTATGGCCGGTACCGTTCCAGCCGCCCCGATGGTCACCCGGTTCTTCCTGCGCTACCCGCCCGCCCGCAACACCGAGGCCGGGACCTGATCGGACGCCACAACGTCCGCGGCCTCCTTCTACCGCGGTTGCGTTCCGCCGCCCCGGGTACGCTGCCGATATCCGGAAAACCCGGGACCCACCGAGGTGAAGTGCCCATGGCCGAATTCGACCAGATCCGGCAGCGCACGACCACAGAGGCCGCGCCGACGGCACTTCGTGTCGCGGCCGAGTTCGCTCAACTGCCGGTGGTGCGGGCGGTGACGAGAACCCTCGCCGTTCTGAACGATTTACCCTCGACGAGGTCGCCGACATCACGCTCGCCGTGGACCAGGTGTGCTCGGAAGTGATCGCCGCCGCACCGGCCGGCGCCGAGCTGCCATCGAATCCGGGCTCCTGATCTCGATCGACGGGTGCGTCAGCTGCGGCGGTGTGCCGAACCAGCGCGGCTTCGGCTGGCACGTCCTCGAAACGCTCACCGACGCCCGGTCCGTTTCTCCCCGGCCCTGCCACGCGCAGGAAACCGGCCGGGACGTGACGATCGAGTTCGTCAAACACCGGGGCCCAGGTAACACCGCCGATGCCCGCACAACACGACGATGCCCGCGCAACCAGACCGGACCCCTGACCCTGCCACGCGCCGGGCGAGACGACTACCGGGGGGTCGCGGCAGCCCTGGGACGGCTGCACTGCCTCGCCGAGTCGGTCGCCGGGTCGGCCGAGGCGGCAGGCCGCGGGGAGGTGATTACCCGGCGCCTTCCCTCGCCGACGACATCGCCCTCCGATTCGGGGGCCGCGGCGAGTCGCACGAAGCCCTGGTGCAGGTCGCCCGACTGGGTCTGGTCAAGGCCGTCGACCGGTTCGACCCCGGCCGCGGCGACGATTTCGCTCGCCGCATACGCGGTACCGACCATCATGGGCGAGGTCCGCCGCCATTTCCGCGACACCGGCTGGTCGATGCGCGTGCCGCGCCACCTCCAGGAACTGCACGCACTGATCACCACGACGGTCAACACGCTCTCCCAGGAACTGGGACGGTCCCCGTCCGCAAGCGAGATCGCGCCGAACTGTGCCTCGACATCCGCGAGGGCTCCGACGGACTGCTCGCGGCGAACGCATACCAGGACCCTGTCGATGGACCGCACCCTCGACGACCCCGACTACCTCCCGCTGACCGACACGCTCTGTACGGACGATCCCGAACTGGCCCACGTCGAAAGCCATGCCGCCGTACACGACGCGCGGGAGAAGCTCTCGCCGCTCGATCGGCGGGTGCTGCTGCTGCGGTTCTTCGGCTCCCTGACACAAACGGAGATCGCCCACCGAGTCGGCGTCTCCCAGATGCAGGTCTCCCGCATCCTCACCCGCATCCTCACCGCGCTCCGCGAGCAATCGGGCTGACCAGCGAAAGGCTGGCTCCCTACCTGCGCGCTGCGGGCGGAAACATCGATCGCGCTCTCGACCTGTACGAGTGGAACACCCAGGTCAGCGCCGCACTCTTCGCGGACTTCAGCTACTTCGAAGTCATCCTGCGCAACGCCTGCCACCACCAGCTCCGACGGTGGGCTGCCAGGCAGAACTCGACCGTCCCCTGGTACCGGCACCCCGCACTGTCCACGCGGTCAGCGGAAGACGTCACCAAAGCCCGCACCAGAGCAACACGAGGACAGCGGCACGAAACCGAAGGCCGCGTCGTCGCCGAGCTGATGTTCGGGTTCTGGCGCTTCCTCCATTCGAGGTCATACGAGGCAACACTCTGGACACCGAGCCTGCGGCACGCCTACCCACACCAAACGCCGCGCCGGCGCAGCGACGTCTACAACCACCTCAACACCCTGCGCAACCGCATCGCCCACCACGAACCCATCCACGGACCCGCGATCGGAGACACCGGCAAAAGACATCGCCGCCCTCCACGACGAACTCCTCGTCATCCTCAGATGGATCGACCCCACGATCGAGACCTGGCTCCGCGCACGCAGCACCGACTCCCACACCCTGCAACCAGCGACCCTGACCCTCCCACGAGCTGCGGCCTGCTGCGGATCACACCACGTGCTGGACAGCGGCCACAACCGTGGCCTGCTCGTCCCCGCCCCGCCGGCCAATCGCGAGTCGCAATGTGTACCGGCCGGCGGGGTCGAGACCGCCCGAGATCTGGGAGCGAGCGGCGCTGACCACACTACGGCGGCAGGCCGTCACCGTCCCAGGATCGCACCGACGCTCGCGTCGTCGAGGCGGAGCGCAGCGGACAGGAACCGTCTCGCCGTCGGCCGAGCCTTTTCCAACGCACGTGCGGTGAACTCGACCTGGGCGGCGGACCCGGACCGGCAGAACGTCCACAGCTCCTTCGCCGCGAGGTGATAGTGGTGCAGGGCCTCATCGATGGTGTACGCGTCCACCTCACCGGCCCGGAAACGGTCGACCTCGGCTGCGACACAGTCGATCAGCTCACCCAGCCGGACCTCGTGGTAGGCGGCGACCAGCGCCCGATCGGCTCGCCGCTGCCCCTCGCTGCCCACAGGCACTGACGATACCGACATCGCGCGGCACCCGCGGCCCGAAGACCACGCTCACCGGGGACGGCGCCCCGCACGCCGCGTCTACGTCGTCCGATCGGCGGGAACGCCGGAAACGACGCCGATCCACCGGCGGCCGTTCCGGTCGATGAGAGTACGCACGAGCAACCAAAACCACACCCGCCGTGAGGAATCCGGCAGTGGTCACCGCGACCACGATCATCGCCGGCACGGTCATGGCACCGACCCCGACCAGGAACGCGACACCGGACACACCACCCAACACCACACAGCCCACCCCCGCCGACACCAGCACGACCCACTCACCCTCCCGCCGCGACGCACAACATTTCACCGACCCCACACCACCAATCGCACGCCACGGCACCCGACGGCACCGGTCTCCCAGCAGACTCGCCTCCGGCACCCATCGTCAGATTGTGCACTAATTATGAAAATTACTTTCTTATCAACTAATTACCCAAATATGTTGGTGATCAACATCTTTCAAAACACCTCAAAGCGGGCGAAACCGACACCCAAACCCTCCCCGCACCCCGGCGCCAGGCCCAACCCTCAACAGATCGCCGGCACCCACACCCCACCCCCACATCACACCCACACAACAAAACAGAACACCAGGTCACAGCCACATCACACACATACTGCCCCCGCCCAGAAGGTAGGGTGCAGGACGCCGTCAGAGACGCAGGCTCAGCTAGGGAGGACCTTCTCGACGGTGCTCACGACCGAGACGTCGAGCTTGTCAAAGCGGCCCGAGATCGCACCTTCCTGGTCCGGGGCGACGTCTTCGTCTTCGTCTCCGCCGACGACGAGTGGATTCACCCGCCGGTTGTCGTGGTCTCCGACCCCATCGGGATCTCGCGGTCGGGCGGAGCGGTGCTGTACTTCCTCCGCATCCGCACCGACCTGCCCCCGCTCCCCCTCACCGGCGCCGAGAAGGTGCTCGCCGACCCCTGTACACGTCTGCGGACCGCGCTGCGGGGGCTGCGGACCTCTGAACTACTGCGGTCAATACTCCCTTCGACCAGCAGTAACGACATGTCCCTCACGTGAGCGACTCACCGACATCGCGACGGACCTTAGGGGCTCCGCCGGCACAGCGGTCCACCCTCAACTCACGGGTGCGAGAAGGCCGGGCCGACACCGGTGAGCTTCCCTCCATGCAGCGGGCGAGAAGATCCAGTGGTTCACGTCGTCCTGGCCCGGCCGGGTGCACCGATTCTAACGCACGGCTACACTGTTAGGTAACGAGAGGAGTTGGTGATCATGGCGGCGGACATCGAGACGCGAGACACCGGTGGCGGCACCCAGCCGCTCGAGCAACTACTCAGCGAGAAGTTCGGCATCAAGATGGCCCGACTCGACATCGAACGCGCCCTCGACGCGCTCCCCACCATCCACCAAGCCTCGGTGGCCCTTCCCGCTGCCGAGGCCGCGATGTACGACGCCGCCGACTTCGGCGAAGACCAGGACGCCTACCGGCGAAAGATGCTCGACAACGTCGCCGCCTACACCCGCCTGCTGAGCACCGCACGCACATCGGCCGAGGTCAGCGCCCTCCTCGAGGTCGATCCGTCGCGGATCCGGCAGCGCGTAGCCGACCGCACGCTATGGGCGCTCAAGGACCAGGGGAAATGGCTCTTCCCGGCACTACAGTTCGAACCCGAGGGACCCCGACCCGGCCTGGTACGCGGCCTGGACAAGATCCTGTCCGCCCTGCCCACCGGGCTGCACCCCCTGGCCGTCGAAGGGCTCCTGACCACTCCGCAAGACCAACTCCGCGACGACGAGGGCAAGCCCGCATCCATACTGCATTGGCTACGTTCGGGCGGCGACATCGCGACCGCCTCTTGCGTCGTGGAGCAACAGAGATGGGCGAGCGCCTGACGGATGTCCATCCTCCCTCTCCCCCCACCTCCGTCGCCCGATGAACTGCGCGCCATCGGAATCCGGCCGAACGAATACCGCCACAGCGATACGACCGAAACCTGGTGGCGGGTGCACCGCACCACCGCCGTGCACACCCTGGCGTGGAACGCGTTCCGCACCTTCGGGCCTGTGCTGAGATTCGATCCCCACCCGCAACCGCGCGGACATCACCCCGCGCACGGCGTCTGGTACGGCGCAACCAACCCCGGTGCCGCGCTCGGCGAAGCGTTCCAACACGATCGGACCATCGACCGCGCATTCGAGATCCCCTACTTGACCGGCCTGCGTTTCACCCGCACCCTGCACCTCCTCGACGTCTCCACCGACAGCACCGGCCACTGGCCCACCCGCGCCGGCGGAACCTATGCCATCTCCACCGCCGGACACGACCACACCCAGAGGTGGGCCCGCGCCATCGTCGACGCATTCCCTCATCTCGACGGCATCAGCTACAACAGCCGCTTCACCGGGGCCCTCTGCGCAGCCCTGTTCTCCCGAGCGCAGGACGCGATGCCGACCGCTCCCCTCACCTCACGAGCGCTGACCGACCCGGCCCTCGCCACCCGACTCGCCGGCGTCGCCGACAAACTCGGATACAAAGTCGTGTGACATTCGTCTGTTCCCGACAGCCCACCACGACCTCCCACCAACGGGGATACTCGCTACTAACTTCGAATTCCCGGTGCGGGAATCGCGTTGAGGTCGACGCCCAGCCGGACGCCGCTGGAGAGGGCGTCGAGTGGCAACCGGAGGTGTAGGCGTCGAGCTCGTTTTCGCTGATCTCGCCCAGGTCCTTTGCAGTCATCGTGCGCTCGGCCATCGGAAGTTGGCTCACGCGCCCACGACCGCCGCCAACTCCGGGGTTTCATTGTCGGAGAGCAGTTCGATCCAGTCGGGTCGCATCTTCGCCCATACGCCAGTCACCCTGCGAAATCGTGGGTCACGTTTCGTCTTCTCCAGCACCTCGTCTCCACGGGGCTTCCCTGATTCCGGCGGAATCTCCGTTCTCATCGGTCGACCGCGTGGTGGTCGCGGTTGTCGCGGTCGGTGGATCCGCACCCCTCGGTTGTCCAGCGCGCGGCCATCTCGGTGACGCCGGTCAGGCCCCCGGTACGCAGGGCGCGGCGCTGCCGGACGGCACCGTTGCCGGCGGCCAGGACCGCCGCCACCGCCGTACGCGTGTGTTCGTAGTCACCGGATTCCTCCAGACACGGCCGGACGTGGATGAGCAGCTGACCCACGAGTTGGGTGGCCGGAACCAGGCGCCGCGTGCCGGGGTCGAGTCCCGAACCCGCGAGGCCGTCCCGTGCCGCCCGCCAGCACGCCGCCCGCAACTGGTCCCGGCCGATCGGGTCCGCGGGGCGGCCGACGGCCACCGCACCCAGGGCGGTGGTGACCAGCGCCCGGATCAACGTGGCCAGCAGCACCGTTTCCCCGACCGTGGCGGGCACGTCGCTGATACGGATCTCGACCGTGGGCAGATGCGCGGACAACCGCACATCCCAGTAGACCATCGCCGTGTCGAGGATGCTGCCGCTCTCGCACAGCATCGCCACCACCTCGTCGTAGTGGTGGGCCGACCGAAAATACGGGGGTGGTCCCGCGCTCGGCCACCGCGCCCACAGCAGGTGCCGCCAACTGGCGTGCCCGGTGTCGGCGCCGCCGGTGATCGGGGAGTTCGCGGTCAACGCCAACAGGGTCGGCAACCACGGCCGCAGATGATTACTGACCTGCACCGCGACCTCCCGGTCGGGCACGCAGACATGGACGTGGCACCCACAGATCACCTGCTCGGCCAACACCCCGAACCGCTGAGCCATCCGCTGATACCGGGGCGTGTCGGTCACCGACCCGGCCGGCGGACACCACAGCGGGACCCCCACGGCCAGCAGCCGGGACCCGGATCGCGCCGCCGCCTCCGCCGCCACGAACCGGGACCTGCCCAGTTCCCGACGCAACGCCGGCACACCCGCACAGACCGGTGTGCAGGTTTCGACCTGACACTTCGACAGCTCCAGTTGCAGATCGATGCCCACGGCCGCGGCGGCCGCCGCCACCGTCGTGCCGACCAGATCCGGCCGGCCGGTGACCGGATCGACGAGAACGAACTCCTCCTCCACCCCGATCGTGGGCGTGTTCTCAATCCGAGTGTCACAGAGTGCATCGAGTGCGTTCTTCGACAGAACGGATGCCATCGTGACCTCCTACCCCGGCGGCCGGCACCGACCACCCGCCACCGCAAGCCTTCCACGCGCGCACCGGGGAACACCAGGAACAGACAACCGCACGGCAGTCGCTGCGACCTACCGGGCCAAGTCCCTGAATCACACCGTCACAGGCTTTCCGAATACCGCGATCTCAAATTCACGAGCGGACCGCGGCCACCGCAGTCGGAAGCCGCACCGACCGCGGTGCCACATCACCACACGATGCTGCCGTTGGTAATGCCCGACGAGCACGCCCATCGGCGCCGCCACCCCGATTCGCGGCGGAGCCGCCGGCGCCATCGCGGCAATTCTCCGGAACACGGCGGAGAAGATGACAATCCTCCGGTCCGTATGGATCGTTGTCGCCGGCTCGCGGCCGGGTTTCGCTACCGGCGGCGGGCGGCCTCCGAGTCGACCTGCCGATCGATGTCCGGGTCGTCGACGAAAACGAGGCGGCCGTCGTCGAGGACCACTCCCCACCGGCGCGCCGGCGCACGATCGGCGCTAGGTCCGAATGATGACGAAACGCCATGAGCCGGTGCAGCTTCGCGTATCAGCGGGCTTCGACCGATTGCCGGTGATGCGGGCGGCCGCGGAGACCAACACCCTCCGCGGCGCCGTATGCCGCCTCGCCCGCGGCTGGCCCCTCCCTCCCGGCCCCGCAGCGGGGCGACGTCGATCCGATCGCGGGTGAATCACGGACTCGCGGCGTTGTCCGGTGGTCGGTGCGGGTGCCCGGAACTGCCTGTGGCATCTCACTCAAGGCCCGGCCGCCGGTGGCGCGGCGTCGACGCGTGTTTCGGGGACCAGGACCACGGGACGGCGGCCGTGGTGGACCAGGTGCGAGGACACCGACTCCCCCAACGCCCGCTCGAGGACGGACACCAGCCCTCCCCGTGCGCTGCCGATGATGATCATCAGGGCGTCATTCGCGTCGGCGATCGTCGCCAACAGGTGCGCCGGGTTGCCCTCGTGGGAGTAGTAGCTCCAGTTCCCGGGCAGTGCTGCGAGCATGGTGCACGCCTCGGTGCGTTCCCGCTCGACCGTCTCGACGATCCGCCGTTCCCAATCGTCGCGGTCCGGTTCGACCGGAAAATCGTCGAGGTCGACGACGTGGGCGACATGCAGATACGCGTGGAGCGGGACCGCGAGGCCCATGGCGAAGGACAGCGCCTGATGGCTGGCGGGATACCGGTCGAACCCCACCACCAGATGGCACACCGGCTCGGTCGCGGCCGCGGGCCCGTCCACGCGCACCGGTTTCCGCCAGTCCCGCACGCCTTCCCGGTCGGGGGGCTTCTTTTTGATCATCTGCTCCTCCTCACCACCGGCGACCATGGGAAGCCGGCCGCTCCTGTCGCCCACGGTCACCGCCGCCGCGCCCAGCGCGCTCGTCGCAGCGGCGGGGGCACCGCCGGTGTTCGATCGGCGCACGGTCTCGACGCCCACGGCGCTGAAGGTGGTGTACCCACAACAGCACCCGACACCCACCATGCCGGATCACCGCAGAACGCCGTGCACAAGCGCCAGCCCGGTTTACGAAAAGCGGTTCGCCGAGTCGGCCACCGCCACCGCCGCTATCCGGACAGCCGAACACGCACCGGACCGGCCGTGGATGCGACCGCATCAGGATCAACCGGCAGCGCGGGCGCCAGGTCGAGTTGCGCGGGAAAGCAGCCGTCAGCCGCGCAACGAGGCGGTGCAGACACCCCATACAGGTGTCCCGGCGGAAATCCAGTGCCGAACGAGTCACACCGGACACAAAAGCCCCGGCGGTACCAGCACATGGGGGTGTGGTCATCGTCCAGTTCGGGAACTGGCTTGCCGAAGTGACCTTGTCCTCTGTTTCAACACCCCGGGGTGAGTTGATTTTTGTAGTGGTCGGGCAGTCGAGCTGAGGAGACCCTCATGGCCACGACAGCCCCGGATTCGGCGCTCCCTGTGGCCGAGTGCATTCGCTTGCTGCGGTCCGTTCCGGTCGGTCGAATGGTCTTCACCGACAACGCGCTGCCGGCGCTGCGTCCGGTGACCTTCGCCGCCATCGGGGGCGACGTCGTCATCCCCACCGACGACGAGACGTTCGAACGCTTCGACGGGGAGTTCCTCGCGTTCGAAGCAGGGGACATCGATCTGATCACCCGAACCGGATGGAGCGTGACTGCCATGGGAAAAGCCACATACGTGTCCTTCGCGGAAACCATGGCCAGATTCCACGACCAGAGCGCGGTCCCGTGGTCGACCCATCCCGGGGACTACCACCTCATCCTCGACATGGAATACGTGAGCGGCCGACGCGTCACGCTGATACGCCGTCCCGGTGACAACCGATGAAGGTGTGTGACCAGATGCAGGAAACCACCGGATTCGCGTGGCACGGGCTCGTCGAGACACACGACCCTCCGGATTCCTCATGCCCAACCGGTGCGCGAATATCCGCTGACCGGTCCTCGATCCGTTACACCCTGTTCGTCGGCTCTCCCCCTGACAACAACCGTCGCAAGACAGTCCCGCATACGACAACGCCACGGCATGCACACGCGGAGCTGCACAAGCAGGTCACCGACCCGAACGAGCGCGCCAGAACTCAGCCACGCGGCTGGTCTATCTACGCCCGGTCGTGCGCGCTTGGGTCACCGACCCGGGTAGTTTCGGCGCGTACGCCACCAGCGTTGTCCACATCGTCTGCACCGGTGCGTCGTTCTGATCCCTGATGATCGTCTTCATCACGAGGAAGTCGCTGCCCGCCGCCCGCCGGAACGAGTCCAAGAACACGTCACAGTACAGCCGGTCGCCGACCTCGATGGGCCGGTGAAACTGCACGCGTTGATCGGTATGCAGTAGCTCGCTCGGGTCGTACCCGGTCACGACCTCGTCGAACATGCATTGCTGGGCGATCATGGCCACGATGGAGCCGAAGGTCAGCGGGGCGATCGCCCCGTCATAGCCCAGGGCTCGGGCGGCGTCGTCGCTCTGATGAGCAGGGTGACGATCCCACAACGACGTGGCGAACTCGCACACCTTGTCCCGGCCGACCTCGTAGAAGTCGGTAACCCGGTGGTGGTGACCGACCAGACTCGCGGTGCGCTCGGCCCTGGTGTCGTCGAGGGATGTGCCCACAGGCGGAGAACTTACCCCGTCGGGTGTTCCTCCGCTCGCCGTCGGGCGCTGCTCCTGCACGGCTGGCGTGTCGAGACGTGGCGGACGGCAACGGATCCCAGCACTCCGACGGACCGACGGATACGTTCTCGCCCGTGTAGTCGGACGGAGACGAAGGGTACGCGTTCAGTGGCCGCACACCGGGCGGGGGTCATCTCGGGCACACCCCGTCGACCAGGTCGCACGCTTCGCTCTGCCTGCACTCGACGGACTGGTGCTGCGCTGGGTCGTCGAGCGCGACGACGACGCCGCCCTCGACGACCTGATCCAGATCATCGTCACGAAGGCACCCGAGGTTCGCTGACCGCAGCCACGATCTGGGCTACATGTGCCGCCAGGTTGTCGGCTGTGCTCCGGAGAACCAGCGGTTCTCGCAACACGCTTGGTTTTGTCAGCAGCAGCCTGGTGGACGGTCACAGAGGGTGCCCCGCCAGCGAAACGGGGGGTCATCGGAGGCGGGGGGCCGGATGCACCCTGTCTTCGATGGGGGAAACGAAGTGAAGTGCACACTCCCGGGTGGTCCCGGGGAGTGGAGCGGCGACAGACCTCATCCGATGATCAGCCGCGCGCGGCCACAGCACCGGCCAGGGTCTTCCGTCAGCGGGAAACTACTGGGGGAGCTGTTCTCCGGTCACGAGGAAGATCACCCTCCGTCCGACCTCGACTGTGTGGTCGCCGAAGCGTTCGTAGAAGCGGGCGAGCAGGGTCATGTCGACGGCCTCCGGGATGTTGCCCGTCCAGTCCGGGTCTTGGATCAGGTCGAGCAGTTGACGGTTGAGGGCATCGAGTTCGTCGTCTCGTCTGGCGAGTTCGGCGGCCTGCTCGGGATCTCGGGTACGGAGGACCCGTTCGGCAACCCCGGCAGACTCGGCCGCGGACAGGCCCATCTGGGCGAGGAGCTGTTCGGCCTCCCCGGAGGCGACGTGCTCGGGGTGGCGGCGGCGCACGCTTTCGGCCACATGTTGCGCCAGCCCACCCATCCGGCTCAGATCCGACACCAGATACACCCCCGTGAGGACCTGGCGTAGGTCCCGCGCGACCGGTGCCTGCAGCGCCAGCAGCGCCATCGCCTGCTCCTCGGCCGGCACGCGCAGTTCCTCGATCTGTTCGTTGAGATCGAATACCCGCTCGGCCAGCGGAAGGTCGGCGCCTACCAGGGCCTCGGTGGCCACCGCGATGGCCTCACCCGCCAGGTGACACATCCTCGCCAACCGGTCGGTCAGCTCGTCGAGCTGCTCGTGAAACTTCATCCGCATACGCATCATCGTCATCCATCCCGCCGGTGCCCGCTTCGCGGGCCCGCCATCCGCGGCCGCTCGGCGGAAAGGGTGGTTAGACAGTTGGCGTCACGACCGATCGTCGTACCGCCCAACAGCGGTTGTTCTCATCGCTACCCACTCAACTGCGAAGTCCGACCAGCAAGTCGTCCCCGCCTGGGCCGATCAGTGTGGCGAGCGTCGGGACCAGAGGCGCAGGCATGATGGGGCGCAGCGTGAGCCTGAGGAACAGATGGTGGTGGTGTGCGAGGTGTTGATCGGGTGGGCCACTTCCCCGTGTTCCTGATGCATCGTCGTCATCGCCACATCGAGTGCACTCGACAGCGCGTCCTGCACCGTGGTCGCAGTTGCCCAGACCCAGACGGCGGCGGGTCTCCTCACATCCGCCGGCTGGAACAACGTCACCTCCCGACCGTGCGGCACTCTGCATGTCCACCGAAGTCTTCGTCTGAGCCGGGATCCTCGGGCGAATCCGATTTCGGACCGCGAACTGGTCATCTCGCGGTCCCAAACTCCTGGTCGCTGGGCATTGATCGCCGACCGCCGCCCTCGGGTCCTGCTCTTGGGGCTCGGCATCGCGCCGGTTCTCGCCGGCAGGCCGAGATTAGGCCGGGCTATCTCTTGGCCGTGCCCGCCACCATGAGGATTCGGTGCGCTTCCTGAGCCGCCCTTGCCGCCCGGCTACCGGCCGGTTCCTCCGTCGGGAGTTCTTCGAGGCCATGGGCCAATGCCGAAACCGCATCGGTCAGCGCCTGCAGCCTGTCCTCGAGGGCGTTCAGCCGGAGATGCTCGGCGGAGGATCGCGGCGCGGCGGCCGGAGTGGGGGTTCCGTTCACGAGTTCGCCGCGGAGCCCGGTCGGCATCTGCGCGAACACATGGTCGAGTTGCCCGGGCGAGAACAGCGCACCCAGCCCGGCGGAGATTGCACCGGCGGTGGCAGGGACGTCGGCCGGGCTGATGCCACCTTCGTAGGCGAACAGGGTGGTGAACCCGGTGGTGTCGTAACGGATGGGCACCTTGCTCGGTACCCAGCCCTCGAAATAGACCCCGCGCAGCAACTCGGGCAGCTGGGCGGCCAGATGCACCGCACTGTCCACGGTGAGTCGGTCGCGAACCAGATGCAACCATGCCCGCAGCACCCGGTAGGTGTAGTTGCGATCCTCGGTCCCGAGCCGCTCGGCGACAACCTTCAGCCACTCATGCGCCGTGTGCTGGGCGTGCGCGAGAGGGTCGTTTTGGTGCGTCATGAGGTCCTCCTGCAGTGTCATGCCTGTCTCCATAATGGTCCGCCCCGATGGCCGCCAACAGGGGGCGAATGACCTCCACTGCGGGGCAGTTTCCGGTTCGATCACATCGGGTGCGGTGAGCAGCCGTTGGACTCTCGAACATGCGAGCGGGTCCGCGGGGCCCTCAGGTGGCCGAGGGCCGGCCGAGTACTCGGTCCCCCCAGTCGGTGAGCGGGCTGGGGTCGGGCCAGATGATCGGATCGTCAGGTAGCGACGAGGATTCGCGCGGGTCCTCACCCTCGGAGTGTCGCTCCGGATTGTCGTCGACCAGGGAGCGCCGCACAGCCCCGCACCGGCCGGTCGGTCGGTCGGTGACCGGTCCGGGCGAGTCGTTCGCCGGAGCGGCGGCGGATCGGCAGGAGGGCACGGAATGCGGACCACGGGACGGACTTCGTCCTCGAGCACGAACGTCTGCTCCTTCGCTGCACCCATCTGCATCGGGATTAAGGGTCCGCGATGAAATAAGTTAGTCGGGTTCGGGCGTGTCGGGGTGTGGGTGGAGGGTGTAGTTCCATTCGCCGTGGAAGTCGTGGCGGGTGAGGATTCCGGTGTCGGCCAGGGATGCCATGTCGCGGTCGGGGATCTTGATGCCGGTGGGGTATTCGGTGGTGTCGAGTTCGGCGCGCACGGATAACCCGGTGCGGGTGGTGGTGGCGGCGATGGTGTTGACGATGACTTCGTGACTGGTCAGGGGGCGTCCGCGCCAGTTCATGGAGATGTGGGAGAACAAGCGGTGTTCGATTTTGTTCCATTTGCTGGTGCCCGGGGGCAGGTGGCAGACGGTGATCGTCAGCCCGGTGCGCGCGGCGAGGGCGGCCAGTTCGGTCTTCCATTGCCGGGTGCGGTATCCATTCGATCCGCCGCCGTCGGCGCAGATCAGCAGTCGGCCGGCCTGCGGGTAGGCATCGGTCCCGACCGCGTCCCACCAGCGGCCGATGGTGGACACCGCGAACGCCGCGGTGTCGTGGTCGGTGCCCACCGAGACCCATCCGGCGTCGGCGGCGACGTCGTAGACGCCGTACGGGTTGGCTTTGCCGAGGGCGGGATCGATGAAGTCGTGGACCTTGACCTTCTCGGGCTGCCCGGCCGGGGACCATTCCCGTCCACCGTTCTTGTATGGCCCGACCAATGAGGTAGGCCGTCGGGCGTGGTGCCAGCGCAGCTGGACCCGACCCGACGACCCCCTCCCGAACCGGACGTGCTCGCTTTCCGAGCATCACGGCTCTCCAGTGACTGCAGGACACCCAGCACCGTTTCGGCTTCTCGCATCACGCGTACCTCCCGGCCCTCGGGTATCCGATCACCTGGCCCACTTGGCCCTGTGGACGGCTTTCCCGTCCTCCTCGGTGGGGCGTTACTCCCACGACTACTACTGAGCCTCTGTCGCCATAGGGCACATGGCGCGTGCCCGTTAGGCGATCCCACGTTCGTCCTTGCCATACGTCATAGAGCGATTTAGGTGCCCCGTTCATCCCCTTGAATTCCCTCATTGGGAATCGCTCCGCACCACGGAGGCTGTATCGGATAAGAGCTGACTCCGATACACGATGCGGCGCCGGTTTCAGGTACATTTCCGACGGACGAAAAGTTGCGTCTTCTGGGGATTGGGGTTCAGGCAGTTTCGCTTTCACCATGTCGCTCGGGTCCCGCAGCACCCCGCTCCTGATACCTGGACACGGTCGCTGCTTCAATGGCATGCTACGGTTCCCTTCACCTTTCGGATCCAGGTAAGCCATCAGACCCAGGAATATTTCCTCCGAATTCCTCCCAGCTGAACTAGGAATATGACAAGGCGCCTCGTGGCGCACGCTCTTTCTTCTTGGTGTCCACGCTGATCACCGGATCCGACGAGGCCATGTGCTCCTCGGTCCGATCGTGCAGATAGCGGAACTGGGCATCGCGGTCGGGGTGCTGGCCGCCCTCGGCGGTCTTGGCGTTGGCCTGCAGACTGTAGCCGAGTTCCTTCAGCAGCCGTCGGACCACGAAATCGCTGACCTGAAAACCCTTCTCGGTCAAAGCGCGCGCGAGTGTGCGGGTGGATTTACAGGTCCATCGCAGCGGTGACTCCGGGTCCCCTCGCGTGTCGGGATCGATCAGCGCCTCGAGTGCGGCCACGAGTTCGGGCTCGTGCGTTTCGGCGCGTTTACGTCCGCCACCGGGTTTACGTGAACGTTCTACCGGCGCTTCGGATATCGATTCGGCTTCGGTGCGTCCCCGGCGCACGGTGTCGGCGGCCACGCCCGTCGCGGCGGCCACGATGGCCACCCCGCCGGGGCCGAGTTGTGCCGCCTCGGTCCCCAGCCACAACCGGCGCTGCCGCTCCGTCAAATGCGCACGCATCGCCTCGAAACGCCGGCCCAGAGTGTCCACCGCATCCGCCACAGCACAACGATAGCCTCACCACACTCGAAAACGAAGTTAATTCATCGCGATCTCTAACGATCACGGAGCCAGTGGTCGTCATTCGAAGCGACGCTCAACACCTGAATCGACCGGCGGGAACCACCGCACACCCGGAGGGAGAGTGGCCGTTTGGGGCAGCGGGTGGTTGCGGCCGCGGAGGTCGCGTACGTGGGGCCGTGTCCGGAGTGCGGGCGAGCATGGTGGTCCAGGTGGTCTGCATGCCGGTGCCGTGCAGGTCGGCGATGACGTTCTTGATCACGATGACGTCTTGTCCGTGGCTGCGGCGGAACGAATCGACGTAGATGTCGCAGATCAGGCGGTCCCCCACCGTGAGGCGTTTTCACGTTACTCGATAGGTTCAGTGGCACAGCGTGTCCGGATGCGATCTGAGAAGCGTTGTCGCCGGTCCCTATTCAGGCAGCGACGGTGCTCCCGGTGGACTCGTGCCAGACCGCGAAGCGGTCGGCCATCACCTGTCGGGAGTCGCTGGCGGAGAGCCCATGCCGGCGGGGTCGAGGAGATGACGCCGAACGCGGATAGGAACCGCTGTGCGTGCGCTGGTGATGTGAACCGTCGCATCGCCCGCTCCCGCTGTCGGGTCGGCTGATGGGAGTTCTCCGCCCGGTTGTTGAGGTACCTCGAGCGGCGATGCTCGACCGACGGCATGAGCTCGCGGTGCGCGATCTGGTAGCTGGCCAACTTGTCGGTGATCAGCACCCGCGGCGCGTACCGCAGCCCCTTGAGCAGCTTCCGGAAGAACCGCGTGGCGGCCTCAGCGTTTCTCCGGGACTGCACCAGCACGTCGAGGACGATGCCGTCCTGGTCGACGGCCCGCCACAGGTACTGCCGACGACCGTTGATCGTCAAGATCACCTCAAGATGCCACTTGTCGCCGGGGCGCGCGCGTCGGCGGCGCAGCCGGTTTGCGTAGGCCTGGCAGCCGAACTTGGCGCACCAGCGCCGAACCGTCTCAATAGGACACGACGACACCGCGTTCGAGCATCAGTTCCTCGATGTCGCGGAGGCTGAGCGTGACCCTGAAGTTCAACCACACACAGTGGTCGATGATTTCGCTCGGATAGCGGGGGCCCTTGCAGGACGGTTCTGTGAAGCTCACGACCAGGATCCTCCCATCCACCCTCAGCAGCTCGTCAACGTGACAATGCCTCCCCGAAAGACATCGTCGACGCCACTCCCCCACCCCACGCCGCGCCCGCGCGCATGAACGCCTCGCACGCCACCGCGCCCGAAACCAACAGCCCAACGCCTCAACCCATCCCAGGTCACAGGCGCGGACACAGCTGGTGTACCTCGCCGCCATACGCATCTGCCAGTTCACACACACATCGAGACCCACATGCTCGACGAGATGCTTCCGGGCACAGAACAACCGGCACCTGGCGCTGGCTCGGCACGCCACAACGAGAAACGCCGCAAGAATCAGAGGTAGCGGCCACGTCGGCGGCTGGCTCACCAGATGGCGAGCTGCCCCGAGTCGTGCGGTCGCGGTGTGGTCGGCGCGGTGTCCCTGCGGCCCGCGCTCGCTAGTTCAGGCCCGAGTTCGACCGACTTGATGGCGAAGCCGCGCCGCGCGAGTTCGACGGTGGCCGTGCCCGTGCTCCTCCGATCTCCAGTAACGCCTCACCTGGGCGCAGTCCGGTCGTAAGAACGAATTCGTCGTAGAGCGCCGACGGAGAGCGAGGCCGAGCGTCGTGGTACCGCTCGGCGGCGGCGTCGAAGATGTTCCGAAGCTTGCGACGATCAGATGATATGTACTCGATCATCACCGCTCCTTTGGCCGATCAATCCAGCACTAGAGTCACCCGCGTTTCGTTCTCCCATCGCCTACTCCGCGATGGACGGCAGCACGATGCCCATCCCCAACGGGGCATCCGGCACCGAAACTCGGAATCTATCAGCGGACCGCCCAACGGGACGGCGCTGGTCAGGAAGTGTTCAGGCGCAGCACTTCTGACCACTCGCCGATCAGAAGGCCGCTGCACTAGGCGGGAAACGCTGACGAAACCGTGCAGTCCGCTCCTCAAACCGACATGCACTTCGGCGGATCCTCGGCGCGACGAACTTCGGACGGGAGCGGATAGTGGAGGCCATGCCTGACAACCGCCGTGTCGCCGGACTGGAGAAATGGACTACGGAACGGCTCGAGGAGTTCCTGGAGGAGCTCGAGCGTGACGGCGTGCCACACGCCGATTCGGGAAGACCCTCACTCACCTACGACACGGTTCGTGCCGAACTCGCTCGTAAGCGATCCGAGCAGCTCTAGGCTCAGAAACGGTCCGTGCCGGAAAAAGTCCAGGCGAGACATCTATCGTGTCGGACCGCCAGGGAAGGATGAGGAGATGTTGGACAACGAGGGGACCGGCCAGTGACCGCGGCCGCCGACCTAGACGAGCAGTTGGGCACCGCACGGGACACCCTCCACGCGCTTCGCCGTATCGTGCTCGACCTCGCCCGCGGGTATCAGGCGCTCACCGCCGTAGACTTGGATACCGACAAACTCGGGCACCCGATCACCGCTGCGGAGGCACTCAACGCCGCGCGCGATGCCCTGGCAGATGTGGAGCGGGCCCTGGTAATGGCCGACGACGCGGCCGACATTGCCCAGCGGTACACCTCGAGGCTGAAGGAACGCTGATCGGGCAGTGATAGCCGCCCGCCTGGGCCGTGCACGGTCATGCGAACCTATACGGTGGTTCTATTTCGGTCGACTTCCGCCCCACTCAAGTGTGAGTCCCGGATTCTGCACGTCATGGTCGGTCATTGAGTAGATGACCTTTGCTCGCCCGCCCGCACTGCCGCTGCACCATCGCCGGGCGCCGCCTATCTGTGCCTGACGACGTCCGACGGTTGCGTGAGGTGGTGACACGGCTTCGGTGCCGAGCGCGAGGATCCTCCCGCGGATGTCATCGTGCGGTGTCTGCAATGAACCGTGCAACCCGCGGCGGCAGTCTGCGGCCCTCCTCACCAGTCGGGGACTCGAGCGGCAGCAGGCCCAACTGTTCGAGACGGGGGACGAGCTCACGTGGCACCGGCCCGTCAGGGTCGGCCCGCAGTCGGTCCTGCTGCTCAGCGGTCAGAAGTCGCCAGCGGTGGTCGAGGTCCGCGGTCATGGCGATGATGCTACCGTCGCCGCGCGCAACGCACGGAACCACCGAGCGCGGGAAAACGGCGGCGGCGGCGCTGCACCTCGCCGGTGATGGTTCGCTGCGCCCTCGCAATTCACCGATTTCCCCACGGCTCCTGAAAATTCGGAGCCGAAAGCCTCGCTCCGGGGGTCGGCGTCACCAAACGCGGGTTCCACGGCACTTCGCCGACCCGACACGCTGCTGAACGACATGCTCGACAGCTGAAACGCGACAGCACCGGCCAGGGACGTCACCGAGTCGAGCGTGAGGGTGGCAATGCACAGACGAGTACCCGGCACGCGGGCCTGCCCGGTAGTGGTCGGCGCCCGGGCCGATTTGCGGCTCCGGTGAACCCGCACCAAAGGGTCGAATCCTGCCACGGGCACAATAAAATGGCAGGTCAGAGTCGATATTTCGTAGTTTCTAACCTGACTTGCCCGTTGAATTGTCGGTGATCCCCGCGCTCCGGGCGCCCGGAGGAGAATCAAGGCCATGAGCACCCAGGACGATGACCACGCGATCCGCGACGGCGTGAACCGTGTTCCCCCGCCACCCGACAGTGTCATCGAGCGCGTCACCCCCGTACTCCGCGCCGCTCTTGTCCGGGCCGAAACCCGACTGTCAGGGCGATGCGCCGCGAAGACTGCGCCCGTCGAACTGCACGACGCAGCCATCAAGGCGGTGAAGCTCGCGCATGCAAACCTGAGCACTTTCCTTGCGGCCGACACGGCGCATCCCGACAGTCCCACCTCGCAGATCGACTACTACCGCTTCGCCTACGCACTGATCGATCGGATCGCCGAGGCACGCAAGGCCGGTGTCGACGTCAGGCTCGACAAGCTCGAGATCCGGCGCTGACGTCAATTCAGATCAAATCAACGTCGGCACGGGTGGGGCAACCCACAGTGCAGAGGTGGTGATCGGGGGTGATCCATCAAGAGATCCGGGAGTGGGTCGCCGAGTTGATGCAACTCGACATCGCGACGGCCAGCCCCGGAGAGTTGGCCAAGCTCGACGCCGTGACCGCGCCGGCCGAAGGACAGTATGTGCAGCAGCTGCTGAGCCTCCACGAATTCAGGCCGCTGGTGGGCTGACCGGGGCTAGAACGCCAGAGCTCCGACCTGCGATAAGTCAGTGGGGGCGGGTCGTCCACTCAGAGCGTGGATCGCGCCGCCGCCTGCTCTGTGGTGACGAGGCCGGCTCACGTGCATGCGTGCGCACTACGCCAGCGAACTACGGCCGTCCCGGTCATCACCCTCGAGCAGCATCCGGCGAAGCAAAGGGAGGACGCCGAGGAGCGTCCAGGATGGCACGCCGGGGAGGAGCGACTGCGGCACCGCCACAGATGTCGTGACAGCAAAGGTCGTCTATCTCGTTGATCGCCACAACCAGGGGCCGACCAAGTAAACCCTGTGTTTCGGCCTTCCCACTCCCCCACACCTGCCGCTAACCTGTGCACCGGGTCAGCGCGTCGAGGGTGCCGACCGCCCGGGTGGGGCACTGAACTGCCGTGCAGCATCAGGGCGTTTCGGCGGCGCTGACCCGCCTCAAACTCTGATCTCGGCCGCCGGCGCGCATTTCCCTCACCCCCGCAATGTAAAACGCCGTGGCGGAACGCGCTGCAGATCCTTAAGGACCATCAGCGCGTCAGGACAGATCGACGACTTTCAGATGTCCCTGTTTCAGATCCCCCAAGCCAGCGACTTCAACGTTGGGGATCGGAACGGTGATGTTCAGTCGTTCACCACTGTGGAGATGCGAGTCCGCAGCAACCTGCCTTAACCCAGCCTTAACCCCAAAGCTGCGGCTAGACGGCGGGCACCTCCTCGACACCCTCGGCGAGGCGAGCCGTCCGATGGAAACATCCCAAATCAATGAACTGTATTCGGGAATAGCCCGCCACCTCCACTGTGCCGCTGCGAAGCCTGCCCCAGCCGACCACCAAAGCCGTCGTCGGCGTGTGTGACAGATGGTTAGAACACGCCGATCGGGCAGGTATGTCACTACCCGAAGCGGCGGTCCGCGCGAGCGTTAGCGTGCGTACCGTAAGACCTAGTCCGAAGTTACGGCGAGTCTGAGTGCCGGGTTCGCCTCTGATCTGCCCGTTCTCGGGTTCGGAGCTCTTCGAATGTAGTCAGAATTGTTGGCGTGTCGCGGCGACTGATCGTCGTGAATTGCAGTACCGTGACAGGTATGGCAAAGCGTGGGGACGCGGTCCATGTGGTCAGAGTGCGGAAGTCGCATGTGGACAAACAGGGGCAACACCGCGACTACGAGTCCGCCTATCTGCGGCGGACGTTCCGCGAGGGCACCCGGGTGCGCAACGAGACCGTGGCAAACCTGTCCACGCTGCCCGCGCACGTGATCGACTGGGTCG
This sequence comes from Rhodococcus sp. 4CII, assembly GCF_014256275.1. Taxonomy (NCBI): domain Bacteria; kingdom Bacillati; phylum Actinomycetota; class Actinomycetes; order Mycobacteriales; family Nocardiaceae; genus Rhodococcus; species Rhodococcus sp. 4CII. Next base: position 251,638 of record NZ_JACCFE010000004.1, on the reverse strand, counting down.
AGGCCGGGCTGAAGGGGCAGACGCTGGTGCCGGCAGACACCGCGGCCACGGTGCTCCGCTCGGTGTCGCACGGACACGTGGCCGCGGTCTGGGCCCAGGCCAAGGCTCTGGGCCTGCCGGCCCTGCTCGGCCCGGCCGGCCGGCAGCGGGATCTGGCGATGGCGCTGATCCTCGCCCGGGCGGTGGCCCCGGCCTCGAAACTGGCGACCGCCTCCTGGTGGGCCGACACCACCCTCGGGGTGGACCTCGAGGTCGCCGGGGCGGGCACCGACGAGATCTACGCGGCGATGGACTGGCTGGTGGGTCGCCAGGACCGCATCGAAAAACAGCTCGCCGGAAAGCATCTGGACCCGAAGGTGAATCCCTCGCGGATCGCGATGTTCGACCTGTCCTCCTCCTGGGTGACCGGCCGGCACTGCGACCTGGCCGCCCGCGGCTACTCCCGCGACGGGAAGAAGGGCTGCGAGCAGATCGAATACGGGCTGCTCACCGACCCCGAGGGCCGTCCGGTCGCGGTCCGGGTGTTTCCCGGCAACACCGCCGACCCGGCCGCCTTCACCCACGCCGTGACCGCGGTCAAGGACACCTTCGGGCTGGAGAACATGCTGATGGTCGGCGACCGCGGCATGATCACCGCCGCCCGCATCACCGCCCTCAAAGAACTCGGCGGACTCGGGTGGCTGACCGCGCTGCGGGCCCCGCAGATCGCCGCCCTCGCCGCCGACGACGGGCCGCTGCAGATGTCGCTGTTCGACACCCAGAACTTCGCCGAGATCACCCACCCGGACTACCCCGGGGAACGGTTGATCGTGTGCCGCAACCCGGCGCTGGCCGACGAGCGGGCCCGCAAACGCGGCGAACTGCTCGATGCCACCGAGGTCGCGTTGGCCCCGATCCGTGCCGCGGTGACCGCGGGCCGGTTGTCCGGGGCCGGGGCCGGGAAGATCGGCCTACGGGTCGGCCGGGTGCTGGGAAAATACAAGGTGGGCAAACACTTCCACCTCGACATCGCCGACACCTCGCTGACGGTGACCCGGGACCGGGAGCGGATCGACGCCGAGGCCGCCCTCGACGGCATCTACACCCTGCGCACCACCGCCAGCGCCGACGAGCTCGGCACCGCCGCCGTGATCGACGCCTACAAGAACCTCTCCCGGGTCGAACGCGACTTCCGGTCCCTCAAGGCCATCGACCTCGACCTGCGCCCGATCCACCACCGACTCACCGACCGGGTGAAGGGTCACGTGCTGATCTGCATGCTCGCCGCCCACCTCACCTGGCACCTGCGCCGGGCGTGGGCGCCGCTGACCTACACCGACGAGAACCCGCCGCACCGCGAGGATCCCGTCGCACCGGCGGCCCGCTCGGCCGCCGCCAACAGCAAGGCGGCCCGCAAGACCACCACCGACGGTGACCTACCGGCCCGCTCCTACCAAGCCCTGCTGGCCCACCTGGCCACCCTGACCCGCAACGACCTCCAATACGGCGAGGTCGGACCGATCGTGGCGACCCTGGCCGTCCCCACCCCGACCCAACGACGCGCGTTCGAACTCCTCGACACCGCCATCCCCCTGGCGGTCAGGTAGCCAGAACAACCACAACCGAAACCAACGAACCCCCAGCTCAACTGGGGGTTCGCTCGTCCACCTGACCGTAACTTCGGCCTAGTCAACAGCCTCGAGGAGTCATCGATGGGTACTACGGAATTGAGCGGACCTCCCCCCGCCGGACAAGCCGACCTCAGCTCACTCCTCGATCTGGCGGACCTTCCAGGTGTGAGGGAAATCCAGGCCTCCGCGGACTCCCTCCGCATCGCGTACCCGGACACTGATTTCGTCATCAAACTGGCATACCGTACTCCCCGATCATCTTTCTCGACTGACTGGGAAGTTACCGTCCGTGAAGCGAGTCCGGGCCTCGGTACCTGGTCAGGCCGGTGGCAACGAACGTTTGCCACGAACCACACGGACTTGGGTCCTCTCATCACCGAAGAAATCCGGGAGACTGCTTCTCATATTCGGAGAATGTTGGACCTGAGTTGGCTCATTTCGTTAGTGCGTGAACTCAGGGCTCCACAATCCGGTCGAGCAGGGCCTTCGTGTTGGCCTCGACGTCGGGTGGGAACGTGTGGCGAGTCCCGTTGATCGCGATGGTCGCCGACCGTAGTGGTCTCAGCAGTTTCACGACCTTCCCGATCGCGAATCCGCTACGTTCCTGCACCACCCGCGAGACCGCCAACGCCGTGAACACCACGGTCAGGTGCGCCTCGATCGCATCACGGGTCCGGTGGAAGATCGGCCGCGCCCGCAGATCCGTCTTCGACATCCGAAACGACTGCTCCACATGCCACAACTCGTGATACTTCCCGATCACCTCACCCGGATCCATCACCGACACAGGAAGATTCGTCACATAACCCTTCAAGCCCACGAGCATCCGCGCCCGCTCCAGCGAGGCCGTATCCAGCCGTCGGCCCTTCGCAGTCGCCTTGACGAACCGTGTCGACTTCGGGACGGTGTCACCGTCGACCACAGCACGAGCCCGCGCCTCCTGCGCGTTCAGGGTCTTCTCGTCACGAGCCGCCCGACTGCGCGAGTACTGCCACACCGCCCGCCACGCATTCGGATGCTCCGCCTGATTCCAGACGGGTTCGGCGCGTTTACGGGTGTTGTTCACCACCGAGCGACCATGCCGCGGCGTGATCGTGTCGATGATCTGCCCACCTTTGAAAACTGTACCGTTCCAATGGAAATGGGAACAGAGATCACCGGGCGCCTTCGTCACCCGTGACCCGACGATGAACTTCAGGCCCGCCCGATCCAACGCCGCCAGATTCGCCGCCGACAGCATCCCGGCGTCGGCGGCCACGACCATCTCGACGCCCTCGAGATCGTGGCGGGTCTGGAACTGGCGCACGATCGGCACAATCGTGTGGGTTTCAGCGGCGTTGCCTTCGTAGCATCCGATTTCGAGGGGGAAGCCGGTGCGGTCGACGAGCAACCCCACCACGATCTGCGGGTCGACCCGACGTTCCTTCGAGTACCCGACTTTGCGCAGGTCATCCTCTTTTTCGGCTTCGAAGTACAAGGTCGTCACATCGTAGAGCAACAGGCTCAGGCCGCCGGTTTCGGCAGCGTGGGCGAAGCACTGCTCGGCGATCTTGTCCCGGTACTCGCCGGTGATGACCTGCTTGAGGTGGCGTTTGATCGTGGCGTAGCTGGGCGGGTCGGCGCCGAGGTCGTGCAGGACCCGGCCGGCGTCGAGTTTCGAACCGGGTTCGACGATGCGGGCGATCACCAGATCGCGGAACACCTCATCGTCGACGATTCCGAAGCCGAGTTGCTCGTACACCTCGGTCATCACCTGGCGCAGCAGCACCGATCCGGTGGATTCGGTACGTCCCGGCGCATCGATCCTCGCGGGTTTCTCGGCGGGGTCAAGCAGTGTCTTCTGCCCGGTGGGCAGGGGTTTTTCGACCGGGATCTGGGGTGTGACACCCAGATCGAGAGCCTGCTGGTCGGGTTCGAGCCATGCCCGGGCGCGTTCGAGGAGCATCCCGAGTTCGAGGTCGGTGTGGGCGGAGCCGATGTGTGTGACGATCTCCTGCCGGCCGTTTGCGTATCGGGCGATCTGCACGGCCGTGGCCCCGGATTTGGTGCGCACCTTCCTGATAAACGCCACCCGCCGAGCCTAAACCGATGCGATTAGTGCGTGAAATCCGCCCGATCCGAATACAAGCAAGCAGGTCACAGGCGTGAGTACCCGTTCACCGCCGAAACGTGAGCCAACTCAGGTGGTCAGGCCGGTGGCAACGAACGTTTGCCACGAACCACACGGACTTGGGTCCTCTCATCACCGAAGAAATCCGGGAGACTGCTTCTCATATTCGGAGAATGTTGGATGATCACGCGCTGAACGAAGCCGGTCATCTGAGCTGAATGTCGGCCAAGCCAAGAGGCTCCATTCGTGGAGCATAGCCACCGCTGCAACGGAGGGACACAATAAGGTGTGGAATCTAGTCGCGATCTTCAATACTCGCACCGCAGATATCTAGCGAAATTTGAGCCGGCACCACTTGAGTACTTGCGCAGAATTACCGGCTTAATGGCGGCTAAATGGGGTAATCCACCCCAACCAATCGTCAGCCCGCCCCCCAATTGCCTCCGTGCTTCGCGTGGCGGTAATTCTTCAGAGTCGAGGAGTTACAAATGGACCGCTACGTAATCGAGCGCACTTTACCCGGCGCCGGTCAGCTTAGCGAGCAGGAGCTACACGATATCTCAGCAAGGTCGAACGAAGTGCTGTCTGAGCTGGGCGATAACGTGTGCTGGGTGCAGAGCTTCGTGACCGACGACAAGTTGTACTGCATTTACGACGCAACTGACCCCGCTCTGATCTTGCAGCATGCCGAGTTAGGCGGATTCCCGTGCGACTCTGTTAAACCTGTCAGCGTCGTAATTTCACCACAGAGCGGACGCTGACCCACGCCGAAGATTCTTTCATGCACACCTCGTTTATCCCAAAGGGTCTTTGAGATCTCTCTCAGGATGGCCTAAACCGACAGGGCGAGTCGCCGGTGGAGGATCTACTCGCAACCGTGATTCCGGCGGCCGGGAATTACCCGTCCGAGCGGCAAGCCGGATCGATTCCCGCCACGCGTGGAAGACGGTGATGCCAGGATGCACCGCAATTCCTAGTCGCGGTCGAGTGGCGTGATCAACAGTGCGGCTCGGCCGGGATTGAGATCTTTCGCCCACCTCAGTACGCCACCGCCAGCGAGAGTTGTCACTGCGCCGCAATTCGAGCAGCGCGGAATCGTCGCTGGCACCAAGCACGATGGCCCGTGCCACGTCTCTGTCAACGGCCAAGTTGATGCGGTCGGCACCATGTCACCGCGCGTCATTTCCTTTGCTGCCCTTGGGTTCTTCCACTTCTTAGGCAGCACGAGCGGGGTTGCCTTGGGCACGCGCAATCCAGGACGATCAGCGCCAGCCGCACCGGCCCGGCCGGAAGCGGGATAGAGCATCCAGTTCGGGTCCTCGATGCGTACGATCTGCAGGCAGCAGCGGCAGAGCCCGTCGTCATTGACGTGGTTGCGCTGTCTGCACCGCAGGCAATGCTCTCGTCGCAGAAAGGTTCGCCGCCACTTCGCGCAGGCAGAGCAGGCGGTGTATTGCCGTCGTTCGCCCCAGCCGAAGCAGATTGGGCACTGCACGATCGGCCAGTTCTTCCTACCCGACGCCATCGTCAGTTCGGTGGCAGAGATAGGCGGGCTCGGCCTCGCCTGGGCGTCGGCCGCACGGGCTCGTTCCCGCGGCCGACGGCTCGACGCGCATGGTGTTCGTGTTCGTCGGGGACAGCGAGGGGTTCGGCCTCCAGCAGATCGGCAACCGTGCCGTCCAATGCGGCGCAGATCCTGTCCAGGTCGTCGACGCGGACGGTGGTCGGTTTGCCGCTCCATGGTGCGGCGACCTTGCTCAGCGATCGCGTGAACCCCACGTTGGTGAAGGCGGCGAGGAGGTCGCTGGGCCGCCAGATATCGCGTTTGGCTGCGGCCCATCGCAGGTTCCCTTGCATCGCAGTTCCCCTTGTCCATGACGAGTCGTTGCAGCGCCCGCTCGGCTGCAGCCAGGCTGGCTGGCGGTTTCCGGGTCGGCGTGCGCGGCCAGATCGAAACCGTGGTCATCACGCGGTCGTGTCCCGGCAACTTCTTAACCTCCCACAGCGACATTCCGCGCTCGTAGTTTTGGTCGCGCAGGCATGCCGGAGCAAGTGGGGATGCAGCTCGGTGACCGGTCCGCTAAGGAATCGGTGACCCGCGTCCTTGAGGGCGCGCCGAAACGGCGACGGCGTCACCGCGATCGCCGGCGGATCCACGTTCAACGCACACACCGCCGACGGGATCCGTTCGGACGAGAACAGCGGCGCCTCCGGGTTGTCTGGGTCGCAAAATTCCGCGCGGACTTCTTCGACGTACCACCAGAGCAGCGCTCGGCCTTCCTCGAACAGATACCCCCGCGATGACGCGGCCCGGATCCGCGAGCTACCTTGCTGTGCAACAGGAATCGGCCTCACTGCCCGGATTCCCAGTGCACGTCGCCGATCCGCACCCCACAGAACTCGGCGGCACGAACACCGGAGAGGTAGGTGAGCTTGCCCATCACGTAGTGACGTCGAGCGATCACCGGCTTCCGGGCCTCGTTCAGCGATTCCCGCCAGCGGCCGAAGAATTCGCGCATGGCACGGTGCGACGGAAGTATGCGAAGTCCGTAGTCGCCGCGATGCCGCGGACGGTTGAACGGGTCGATCGGCGACTCGAACGCGACACCGAAGCGGCGGGCGATCTCGCCGGCGTATCGCTGTTCCAGGAACGCGAAGTAGTGGTCGATCAGGGTCATCTTGCGGCGCACCGTCGCCCGGCCGCGTTTGCCCACCTCGGCGAAATACTTGTCGACCTGACGCGGGGTCAGCTGCCACGGCCCCAGTCTGTAATGCCCGGCAGATCTCGATGATCGGCTTTGTCAACCCGTCCACGGTCGCCGGTGCCAGCCCGGCCGTGTCCCGTGGCCACTGGTACTCGGCAACAGTGTCGAGGAAGAAGCCCTACTTGCCCCCGCCCGACAAGGCCGGGGCGTTACGCCGCTGGTTGCGTCCATGACGATGGTGTACGAGCCGGATCAGGACGTCACCGGCGTGTCGTAGCCGGAAAGTAGGCGGTCATCGCGTGATTCTTCGAGAGAGCTACCAACTCGACTCGACGAAAGAGCACGCGATGACCACTGCCCACGATATCGACCTGCACCAGTTCTTGACCGATCGCCTCACCGACGCCAGCCCTGACCTGCTGCGGAGTTTGCTGTCCACGTTCATCGACGCGCTGATGGGCGCCGAGGCCGACACCCTGTGCGGCGCCGGCTACGGCGAGCGCTCCGAGGACCGCACCAACAGCCGCAACGGGTACCGACACCGCGACTTCGACACCCGCGCCGGCACTCTCGACGTCGCGATCCCCAAGCTGCGTCAGGGTTCGTATTTCCCAGAGTGGTTGCTGCAGCGCCGCAAACGTGCCGAACGTGCCCTGACCTCGGTGGTGGCCACTTGCTACCTGCTCGGAGTCTCCACCCGCCGGATGGAGAAGCTCGTCGATTCCCTCGGCATCACCTCGCTGTCGAAGTCGCAGGTCTCCGTCATGGCCAAGGACCTCGACGCCCAGGTGGAGGCGTTCCGCAGCCGACCCTTGGACGCCGGGCCGTACACGTTCGTCGCCGCCGACGCCCTCGTGTTGAAGGTCCGCGAGAACGGGCGGGTGGTCAACGTGCACGCCCTCGTGGCGGTCGGCGTCAATGCCGAGGGCTACCGCGAGATCCTGGGCCTGGAGGTGACCTCCAGCGAGGACGGCGCCGGCTGGTTGGCGTTCTTTCGGTCGCTGGTCGCCCGCGGTTTGTCCGGGGTGCGGTTGGTGACCTCCGACGCGCACGCCGGCCTCGTGTCGGCGATCGGCGCTACCCTGCCGGGAGCGGCATGGCAACGCTGCCGAACGCATTGTGACTGTAAGGTAATAACATGGTGTTTTGCGGTTTGAGTCGGGTCGGTGCGGTAGGGCGGTTGTGAGCGAGGTCGAGGACCGGTTGCGGGAGCGGTTCGAGGTCTTGTTGCCGCATCTGAACGAGCGGCAGCGGCGTTTGGCGTTGGCGGCGGAGGCCCGGTCGCTGGGGCATGGCGGGGTGCGGGCGGTGGCCCGGGCGGTCGGTGTCAGCGAGACCACGGTTCGCAGGGGCGTGTTCGAGTTGGAGGCCGGCGAGCAGCCGGCGCCGACGGGTCGGGTCCGCCGTCCGGGTGGGGGCCGCAAGGGTGCGGACGCGCTGAATCCGCAGCTGGTGCCTGCGTTGTTGGCGCTGGTCGAGCCGGATGAGCGTGGGGATCCGGAGTCTCCGTTGCGGTGGACGACCAAGTCGCTGCGACACCTGGCCGAGGAGCTGACCCGGAAGGGCCATCCGGTGTCCGCACCGACGGTGGGACGGTTGTTGCGGGACAACGGATTCAGTTTGCAGGCCAACGCCAAGACGTTGGAAGGCGAGCAGCACCCGGACCGGGACGTGCAGTTCCGCTACATCAACGAGCAGGTCAAGGCGCACCAGGACGCGGGCGAGCCGGTGATCAGCGTCGATTCGAAGAAGAAGGAACGTGCGCCACGAGGCGCCTTGTCATATTCCTAGTTCAGCTGGGAGGAATTCGGAGGAAATATTCCTGGGTCTGATGGCTTACCTGGATCCGAAAGGTGAAGGGAACCGTAGCATGCCATTGAAGCAGCGACCGTGTCCAGGTATCAGGAGCGGGGTGCTGCGGGACCCGAGCGACATGGTGAAAGCGAAACTGCCTGAACCCCAATCCCCAGAAGACGCAACTTTTCGTCCGTCGGAAATGTACCTGAAACCGGCGCCGCATCGTGTATCGGAGTCAGCTCTTATCCGATACAGCCTCCGTGGTGCGGAGCGATTCCCAATGAGGGAATTCAAGGGGATGAACGGGGCACCTAAATCGCTCTATGACGTATGGCAAGGACGAACGTGGGATCGCCTAACGGGCACGCGCCATGTGCCCTATGGCGACAGAGGCTCAGTAGTAGTCGTGGGAGTAACGCCCCACCGAGGAGGACGGGAAAGCCGTCCACAGGGCCAAGTGGGCCAGGTGATCGGATACCCGAGGGCCGGGAGGTACGCGTGATGCGAGAAGCCGAAACGGTGCTGGGTGTCCTGCAGTCACTGGAGAGCCGTGATGCTCGGAAAGCGAGCACGTCCGGTTCGGGAGGGGGTCGTCGGGTCGGGTCCAGCTGCGCTGGCACCACGCCCGACGGCCTACCTCATAACTCGGCCAGCTGCCCACCCCGGGGCGCGAGTGGCGCCCGCAGGGCGATCCGGTGCGGGTGGTCGATCACAGCTTCTTCACCGGACCGAATGCGGAACGGGCCATCCCGTACGGCGGAACTACACCATCGAACCCACTCACGTCGACGCCGCTCCGGTTCCCGGCCGGGACCGCGAAGGCGAGCGGGCCGCGGCCGTCGCGATGCTCGCCGACCCGCGCCTGACCGGCATGACTGGCGACGAGCTGGACGAACTCACCGCACGGCTGGCACCGGCCCAGGCCGCGCGCGCCGAGCAACGCCGCTGGCACCAACGCGGCGGCCGGCGCCGCAATGCTCCGGGTGCCGGCGGGCGACGGCTGCTGTCGGACGCCGCGGCCCTGCTGATCACCGTCGTGTATCTGCGGCAGGTCTGCCCTCAGCGGGTGCTCTCGGATCTGCTCGGGGTGAATCCGAACTCCATCGGCGAAATCATCGCCGAAACGCGGATGCTGCTCGACGAACACGGCCATCACGTCACCCCGACCATCGGGCTTCGCTTCAGCACCGCCGCAGACCTCGCGGGATTTCTCCGTGACGGCACGGCACCCGTCCCGACACCGAATCGGCCGCTCCCCGAGGCACTGTCGCATCCGGCTCTGACCGGCATGAGTCGCCGGCAACTGGGCGACCTCGTCGAACGTCTCGCCGTCCGGCAAGCCGCCATGGTCGAGCGACGCCGCTACGCCCAACGCGGCGGCGAACGCATGCCAGGGGGCCGCGGCGGAATCTTCCTCCAGAAGATCACCGATGCCGAACGCGTCCTGGCCACCGTTCTGCATATGCGCCAGCTCTGCAACCGCGCCGTCCTGGCCGAACTGTTCCAGGTCAGCCCTCGCACCATCGGCAATGCCCTGCTCGACGTGCGGCCACTGCTCGAACAGGACTTCTACACCCCGGCACCGGCAACCATCCGCTACCGCACCGCCGCCGCCCTCCTCGCTGCCATACCACCACGAGAGGGCGACACACCCGAATCGACACATTAATTCCTTACAGTCACATTATTCGACGAATCTCATGTCCCAGACCCCGAAGAACTCGTGGCCCTGGGTGCGAGCGCTCCTGCACTCGGTCTACGACCAACCAGACGCCGATTCTGTTCATGCTCAATATGATCGGGTGATTGATGCATTGTCGGAGAAGCTCCCGAGGATCGCCGATCACCTCGATACGGCCCGGGTGGATCTGCTCGCGTTCACCGCGTTTCCGAAGCAGATCTGGCGTCAGATCTGGTCCAACAATCCCCAGGAGAGACTCAACAAGGAGATCCGGCGGCGGACCGATGTCGTCGGGATCTTCCCCGACCGCACCGCCCTCATCCGGCTCGTCGGCGCAGTCCTCGCCGAACAGCACGACGAATGGATCGAAGCCCGCCGCTACCTCGGTCTCGACGTGCTGGCCCGCTCCCGCGGAACCCACACACCATCCGAACCCGCCGAGGAGGTGACACCGGCGGCCCTGACCGCATAACCACCAGCCGAGGAATCACACGACGACGTCGTACACCACCTCACGGGACTTGACCACGCCGCTCCAGCGTGTGAGGCGAGCTCAGGCTCGAGCATTCGCTCGAAGGGCGGTCCGCCGTCACTATTCGAAGCGGACGGGACGATTGAGAGCTCGCCTGTCCTCGACACCGCGCAGCGCCCGACCCGATCCCGACTTGCCCCGCCGTTTGGGGGGGTGTGAGATGACCCGTTCGGCCAGTGGCGAGGCGAGTGGGTTGTCACTAGATTTCTCGGGGGACCATCAGAGTCCGTGTTGCCGAGCTACCGGTGACACATCGAGGTCGAGGTGTATTGCTGGGGTGATGTGGTGTCCACCGTAGTGGTGAACTTTGTCGGTGTCCGGGCGTGCCCGGGGCGACGGCGCACAGCGGGCACCAACCTCGGCTGCGGTGTCACCGATATGAGGCGCCTCGAGCATGCGCACGCTGAGCATTGCGCGACCCAGGGTTTCGACCTTTTCTGCGCGCCGCCGCCGCATCGCGTCCTCTTCTCACAGAAGCGGACCGGAGCTGCGTGCCCTCCTCCGCGCCTCCGTTGGCGCTGCGATCGCGCACGGCACCAATCGCTGGCCCTTCACATGGGCGCCGCAAGGTGGAGATCAAACGCAGATGGCGCGGCCACGACCGCGCCGTCGCCCGCAGCGTCGAGCTTCGTGATCGTGACGACTCGATCGTTCGGGCGGTGGCGAGCCACCGGTATTGATGCGCGATGGATGATCCGATCGCGGTGGGTCTCTTTGCACAATGTGAACGAGTTGCTCTGGGATAGCCAACCGGATCATGGGTTCGGTGAAGGGCGAGAATACTCCTGAGGCCACCACGAACGCGGCGCTCTGCAAGCTCCTCTTTCAGTATTAGCAGTTTCGCTCCGATGAAAGGCGGTGGCCGAGCATGCTCGCGCCGGACGACTCGCGTCACGGAACCGTGAACGCCTACTGCAACCTCGCCTGTCGATGTTCATCATGTAGACGCGGGAACACGGTGAGCCAGCGCGCATACATCGCGGTGATCCGGGCGCACACCCGGATCGTCGGACAACACGGCACCTCATCTGCCTACAACTGCGGCTGCCGCTGTGGTCTGTGCACGACGGCCAACACCGAACAAAGCCAGGCGCTACCGCCGCACCCGTCTCGCCGAATCACCCTGGCGCACATAGCGTTTGCCTGGATTGTCGTGCAGGTGACCGTGATTGGTCACAGCTTGGGCCGTCGCCAGCGGGACAGCAAACAGACCGAGCCCGATGAGGAGTATCGCGGTGAGAGCGATCTTTCGAACGAGCATTCCTGGTCTCCTTGCCTGCGGTGCGGCGGTGGTGTCGTCGCGGCTTACCCGTCGGTGAAAACGGTCTCCCTGTCAGAGGGGAGGCATTTCCGAGAGCGGGATGTGGGGTTTGTCGGCGATGAGCACTTCGGCGGTCAGGAACATCGCCGCAATCGACGCCGCATTTTCCAGCGCTAATCGGGTTACCTTGACCGGGTCCATGATTCCGGCGGCGATCATGTCGCCGTACTGTCCGGTTGCGGCGTTCAAACCGTGCCCGAGCGGTAGGTGTCGGACCTTGTCGACCACGACCCCGCCTTCCAGGCCGGCGTTGACGGCGATCTGCCGCAACGGTGCGTCGAGAGCCACCCGCAGGACGTTGGCGCCGGTCGCATCGTCACCGGTGAGGTGCAATGCGTCGAACGCCGTGACGGCTGCCTGCAGCAAGGCGACGCCACCGCCGGCGACGATGCCTTCTTCCGCTGCCGCCCGCGCATTGCGTACGGCGTCCTCGAGCCGATGTTTGCGTTCCTTGAGTTCGATCTCGGTCGCGGCGCCGATCCGGATTACCGCTGCCGCCCCGCTGAGCTTGGCCAAACGCTCGCGGAGTTTGTCGGTGTCGTAATCCGCGGTCGATGCCTCGATTGCAGTGGTGATCTCCCTGACTCGTCCGGCGATCGCGGTGGCGTCGCCGGCGCCGCCGACGATCGAGGTGTCATGTTTGGTGATCAGCACCCGGCGGGCACTTCCGAGCAAATCGAGGCTCGCCGCCTCGAGGGTGACCCCGATAGCGTCGGATATCACCTGGCCGCCGGTGACGACGGCCATGTCGCGCAGCATCAACTCGCGTCGGTCCCCAAAACCGGGCGACTTCACGGCCGCTGAGGTGAACGTGGCTTTCACGTTGTTGACGACCAGGGACGCGAGAGCAGAGTCGGTGACGTCTTCGGCCACGACGACCAGCGGGCGACCGGTCTTCATCACCTTCTCCACAATGGGAGTCAGTTGCTTGATCGAGCTGATCACCGACGAGACGAACAGGATGTAGGGGTTGTCCAGGACGACCTCGAGCCGTTCGAAATCGGTCACGAAGTACGGACTGAGGTAGCCCTTGTCGAATCGCAAACCCTCCACCAGCTCGAGGGTGAGGCCGAAGGTGTCCGACGCCTCGACGGTGACGATGCCGTGCACGCCGACCTTGTCCAGCGCGTCGGCGACAATGGTGCCGATAGCGGGGTCACCGGAGGAGATCGTCGCGGTCGCGGCGATCTGTTCGGTGGTTTCGATCGGTCTGGCCGCGTCGTTGATCGCCCGGATTACCCCGACCAAACCTGCGTCGATCCCCCGCCGCATCGCCATAGGGTTCGCGCCGGCGGCGATGTTACGCAGACCCTCGTGCACCATCGCTTGAGCGAGCACGGTCGCGGTGGTCGTTCCGTCACCGGCCACGTCGTCGGTCTGCTTGGCGACCTCTTTGACGAGTTCGGCGCCCATCTTTTCGTAGGGGTCGTCGAGTTCGACACTGCGCGCGACGGTGACCCCATCGTTGGTCACGAGGGGTTTGGCGACGTCGCGGCCCAGCACCACATTGCGACCCTTGGGGCCCAGGGTGACCTTGACGGCATCGGCGAGCTTATCCACTCCCCGCTGCAGGGCACGGCGGGCGTCTTCGTCGAAGGCGATCATCTTGGCCACGTCGGCTGCACGCTCTTTCTGTCTCTCGGGTGAGTTCTTCACCACGGGGCCGCGACCGAGGACACCCGGTCGCGATACTCGTCCAACTGCTTCCAACGGCGTTCGGGCCTCGCGCCCCAAACCTGTTTACCGGCCACGCCGCCGCACCACGCCCGAGCGCCAAGGCCTCCGGGCGCAGTATCACCGCGCCGACCGACTGAAATCACTACCAAGCAGCCGTGGCTGCGCCGCGTGCGGAGGAGTCGCGTTGGCGCAGCCACGGGTCCCGATCACCTCACGCGTGGATAATCACGCCGCGGATGTTCTTACCGTCCCGCAGGTCCTGATAACCCTCGTTGACCTGGTCGAGGGTGTATCTGGTGGTGATCAGGTCGTCGAGGTTGAGCTTGCCGGCATCGTAGAGTCGCAGCAGCCGCACGATGTCGTACTGCGGGTTCGACGAGCCGAACAGGGTGCCCTTGATCGTCTTCTCGTTGAGGGTCAGATCGAGGCCCGAGACATGCACGGTGAGCTTCGCCGGATCCGCCAGCCCGGTGATCACCACGGTGCCACCCTTACCGATCACCGCGGTCGCCGCCGAGACCACGTCCTCGTCGACCGTGCCGACCAAGATCAGCGCCTGATCGGCGCCCTGCCCCCAGGTGATCTCCTTGACCTTTTCCGCAGCGCTGGCCGCGTCGGCGAAGGCGTGGGTGGCACCGAACTTCATCGCCGTGTCACGTTTGAATGCCACCGGGTCGACCACGACGACATACTTCGCGCCCGCGCTCACCGCACCCTGGACGGCGTTGATGCCGAGCCCACCGATGCCGTAGATGACGGTCGTGTCGCCGGGCCGCACACCGCCCGCATAAACCGAGGTGCCCCAGCCGGTCGGAACGCCGCAGCCGACGAGCACCGCAGTCTCGAGCGGCAACCAATCGTCGATCTTGACCACCGAGTGCTGGGAGATGGTGGCGCGTTCGGAGAAGGTGCCGAGCATGCACATCGCCCCGAAATCCAGACCGTTGCCGTGGAACCGGAAACTGCCGTCGCTCATACACCCTTCCAGGATGCTGGCGCCCATGTCACAGAGATTGGAGCGACCGGTGGCGCAGTACCGGCAGGTTCCGCAGTTCGGGATGAAGCTGCACACCACGTGATCACCTGGTTTGACCTTGGTGACACCGGGACCGACTTCTTCGATGATGCCCGATCCCTCGTGTCCACCGACGATCGGATAGCGCGGCGGCAGGTCACCGTCGGTCAGATGCAGGTCCGAGTGGCACAACCCGGCGGCGGTGTATTTGATCAACACTTCGCCGACGCCGGGACCGTCGAGGTCGAGTTCCATGATCTCGAATGGCTTTCCCGGCTCGAGTAGTACCGCAGCCTTGGTCTTCATTGAAACTCCTTGTCGGTAAGAGATTGTCAGAGGGCGATGTTGACGGACTTGATCTGCGTGTACAGGTCGATGGCGGAGCCGCCGAGTTCCCGTCCCCAACCGGACTGCTTGTAGCCGCCGAACGGCATCGCGGTGTCGAAACCGTTGTACTGGTTGATCCACACCGACCCGGCCTTGAGCTTCTTCGCAGTCCGGTGCGCCTTGGAGATGTCCTTGGTCCAGATGCCGGCGGCGAGCCCGTAAATCGAGTCGTTCGCCGCGGCGACGACACCGTTGTCCGCATCGAACGGCAACGCGGCCACCACGGGACCGAAGATTTCTTCGCGGACCACGCTGAACTCCGGTTTGACGTCGACGAACACAGTCGGCTCGACGAAGTACCCGGTCTCGCCCCACCGTTTTCCGCCGGTCAGAGCCCTGGCGCCGTCGGCCAGCCCGTCTCTCAGGTAGCCGGTGACCTTGTCGAACTGCTCCTGCGAAATCAGGGGTCCTAGCTGGGTGGCCGGATCCATTCCGGGACCGATTTTGACCTTGCTCGCGGCGTCGGCCATCGCTTGGGTGAAGTCTTCGAAGATGTTGTCCTGCACGTAAAGCCGTGTGCCCGCGACGCAGCACTGCCCGTGGTTGAACAACCACGCGTTGAGCGAACCTTCTACGGCGAGGTCGAAGTCGGCGTCGGCGAACACCACATTTGCGCTCTTGCCGCCGAGTTCGAGCGACACCTTCTTCAGGTTGCCTTTGGCCGCGTCGACGATCTTCTTGCCGACCTCCGTCGAACCGGTGAACGCGATCTTGTCCACATCCCCGTGTCCGGACAACGCTGCGCCGGCGTCACCGAATCCGGAGACGATGTTGACCACACCCGGCGGGAACCCGGCTTCTTGGAACACTTCTCCGAGCAGCAGCGCGGTGAGCGGGGTCTGCTCGGCGGGTTTGAGGATGACGGTGTTCCCGGCGGCCAGGGCCGGCGCCAGTTTCCAGGCGGCCATCAGCAGCGGGAAGTTCCACGGCACGATCAGTCCGCACACCCCGACCGGCTCGCGCAATGTGTAGGCGTGGAACTCGCCACCGGGGGCGAACGGCATGGAGACATTGATGGTGGAGCCTTCGATCTTGGTGGCCCAGCCGGCGTAATAGCGGAAAACATCCGCCGACCAGGCGACGTCGACAGCGGTGGCGATCCCCACCGACTTGCCGTTGTCGAGTGCTTCGAGCTGGCCGAACTCGGCCGCGCGTTCGCTGAGGATGTCCCCGACGCGCCACAACAGGCGTTCGCGTTGGTTGGGTTTCATTTCCGGCCACGGTCCAGTGTCGAACGCCTTTCGGGCGGCGCGGACCGCCCGATCGATGTCCTCGGCTTGGCCGTGGGCCACCTCGGTCAAGGTCGCCCCGGTGGCCGGGTCGGTGGTGGCGAAGGTTTTGCCCGAGGCGGCGTCGACCCACTCGCCACCGATCAAGAGCTTCTTGTTGCCGTTCAGGAACCCACGAACCGCAGGCATGATCGGGTGTTCTGCTACAGCTGTCATGACAAACTCCTGGAGAAAATTTTGTGTATGAAACCTATTCTTGGCGTGTCGGGTTGGGCGCGAACGCCTAGCCGCATTCCCTGCTGTTGAGCTGGCCGCCGAGTGCTTCTCGCGGGCCAGGTTCGTGTATCGCGGGGATGATCGTCGGCGGGTACCCGCCTCCCGGTCGGGGGTCCGCGAGGAGAACCCTTCTGCCTCGCGGATCACACCTTTCGTGAAGGGCGTTCATGAATCATCGCCTTGCCCAGTTTGGTCGGTGTTCAGATACCTGTACCGGGTCCGATTCGGTGGCGGAATAAAATTTGTCGGCGTGAATGCGTGCCTCCGGCAGGCCCTTGGCTTCGAGGAGGCGCCCGACGGCATCGCACATCTCCGGCGCGCCGCACAGGTACGCGTCATACAGTGATGCGTCCGGGATGTCTTCGGCGACGGCTCGGGTGACCCGGCCCGCGCGCCCGTTGCGCGGCAGTGTGTCCGGGGAGCCTTGCGACAGACACGGGATGAACTGGAAATCGCGTAACCTTCGCGTCAGCTCGGCGAGCTCGTCGAGATACACCAGGTCACCGGTGGTGCGGGCCCCGTAGTAGAACCGGATCGGGACGTCGACCTGCTGGTCGGCGGCGTCGGTCAGAATCGACAGGAGCGGCGCGATCCCGGAGCCGATCCCGACCGCGATCACCGGACGACCCGTCTCCCGCAGAAACATCGTCCCGAACGGGGCCTCCAGATGCAGGTGCGATCCCGGACCGATCCGGTCGAGCACGCCGCTGAACACCCCGTTCTGCACACGTTTGACACAGAAGGTCAGCTCGCGTCCCGAACTCGGCGGGTTCACCAGCGAGTAAGAGCGGCGGTCCCCGGTGTCGAGGGTGAACTCCGCGTACTGACCGGCCCGAAAGCTCAGCGGCTCATCCAGCTCGACCCGCAGTTCGACCAGATTCGGTGTCATGGAGCGCTGCCCGAGGACCGTGGCCCGCCGCGTGCTGGGAGGTGTCATCGGCGGAAGCGCCTCGACTCCCTCGTGCTGGTGGATCTCGATCACCAGATCGCTCTTGGCGAAGGCGCAGCAGAGCAGGATCGCCCCGTCCTCGCGTTCGTTTCGCGGGATCGCATAGACCGACCCCGCCGAGTCGTCGACATCGCCGTCGAGCAGCCAGTGCTTACACGACGAGCAGTTCCCGTGCCGGCAGCCGTATTGCAGGTTGATGCCGTTGTGCAGGGCGGCGGTGAGGATGTCCTCGTCCTCGCCGACGGAGAACTGCTCCCCCGTCGGCTCCAGTGTTACGCGTGCCATCTCAGCCATCGGTTCAGATCTTCGCCGGTTCGAGTTGGGACATGTCCGAGGTGATGATGAAGGCGTCGTCCTCGACCTGTGCCCGCCCGTAGTAGCTGGTCATGCAGACCAGGAACCGCGACATCGTCAACGGTTTGCCAAGGTATTCCTCGACCTCCGCCAACGGGATGCGGATCGACCCCTCGGCCTCAAACAGGAAGAACGTGCCCCGATCCTGTACCCGGATCTGCGGGCACTCCTCGGCGACATAGTGCACGGTCGCCTGCGCTTCCTCGCTTTTCATCAGGACGAGCCCGATCGTTCTCCGTCCGTGCTCCCCCGTGCCACTCATGACGTCACCGCCGCGGGAACCCGCAGACCGGCCCGCTCCAGGATGTCGGCGG
Source organism: Rhodococcus sp. 4CII (assembly GCF_014256275.1). Lineage (NCBI taxonomy): Bacteria > Bacillati > Actinomycetota > Actinomycetes > Mycobacteriales > Nocardiaceae > Rhodococcus > Rhodococcus sp. 4CII. The sequence goes on along the minus strand of NZ_JACCFE010000004.1, from coordinate 233,681 downwards.
TCGAGCTGACGACACGCGCTCGGGCACGTTCGCCGACGCCGGACCCGGCCGGTGCGGCGTCGAAGACCGGCAGGAACGCGTCGACGGCCGCCAACGCATCCGGATACCAGGAGTCGACCCAGCCCTGGACGAGTTCGCGGTTGCGTGCTGCCGGAACGGGCCGCCCCGTCCGGTCGGTATCGGCGGTGAGCATCTTGATCAACTCCTGCGTTGCTGTGCGGTTGCGAAGCCGGTCCGCCTCCGCGGTCATCTCGATCACCGGGATGACCACGTCACCGTGCAGCGGGGCGAGCCGCCGGAAGAACTCGCTACCGATCAGGGCGGTGAACAGCGGCTCCACCACCAGGTTCGTCATCAGTACCATTTCGCCCCAGTCCTGCAGCGAGAGCAGCCGCTCCACCAGACGCCGCGCGCCCTGACACGCCGGATCGTTGAGCCAGGCCTCGGCGCCGGCGCCCTCTGTGTAGCCGGGGGCGTGCTCGTACAGGTCCAGGCTGTAGAGCGCGATGTCCTGCTGGTGACGAAGTCGGTCCATCCCGCTGAAGGTGTAGGTCATCGACAGGGTGTCCGACAACGCCTCCCGGGTGACGAACGCATGCGCCTTGAACATCCCCCACTGGAACGAGGCGAACGCCTCGTAGTAGCGCGAGACGAGATCGAGCCACCCCGGCGCGATGTCGCCGAATGCGCCGTTCACTTTCGCGGAGGTGATCGCCCCCTGGATGGACCGTTCCTGCTGGGCTTGCAGCTTGATGTACGGCCGCTGCCACAGATTGGACGGGTCGCGGTACTGGAACCAGTTCGGATGCACCAGTGCGGTGGTTCGGGCATCCTGACAGCCGAGACCATCGGGCCGCAGCAGATACCAGCCGCCGGAGTCGAACTGGTCGAGGTCCGGCTGGGCGTTGCAGATGACCGCCTCGTACTCGCTCAGCCGGCGTTTCTGCGGTCGGATGTAGGTCAGCTCGCGTGCCGAGTAGAACCCCTCGCCCACCGTCTCGGACACCGCACCCTCGGAGATCAGTTCGGTGCTCATCAGATCTCCTTAAACGCGTCGGCCGGCAACGCCTTGAGCGGGTCCTGGATGACGAAGCCGGTGCGCCGGATGTCCTCGATGGTCCACAGCCAGCGTTCCTCGGTATGCAAGTGCGGCTGTCCCATCAGGGTCCGGCCATCAGAACGCAGCAGACCGGCGTCCTCGATGTAACGGGCCAGCTCGACACCGTCGTTGACCTCCCACCAGGTCATACCGCTGTGCCGCTCCGGGGCCTGCCGGAAGATGTGCTGGCAGGCCTCCGAGCAGAAGGCGTGCCGTTGACCGGCCTTGTCGATCGACAGCCGGATCTCGTTGATATCGGGCCGCGGCATCACGGCAGGCATCTGACACGTCCGACAGATCGGGGGCATCGCGGGGAACAGTTCGAGCGCGAGGTGGCCCTTCCGCGGGTCGCCCATCTCCCGGTAGGCCTTCCAGAAGTCGCCGAAATGCTCTTCCCAGCCGGGGTACTTGTCTTCGAGGAACGCGAAGTCCTCCTCGACCATGTAGTCCGACCGCCAGGCGTGCACCGGCCACAGCGCCGCCGACACCATAGCCGCCGAATGCCCGCCCCATTCCACATGCCGCTTCGCATCGTGGATCCAGCGCGGAACCTTCAGGCCGAACGGCTCCAACCGCTCGATGTAGCTACCGGCCCAGTCGTCCCAGATCCATTGGTCCCAGTACTCCTTGTAGGACTTGAGCCGAACCTTCGAGAAGTAGTCGTAGACCGCGCCCTGGAAATTGTCGAGGAAGGTGTGCTGACGCCAGAACGCAGTGTCGAAGTCCTCCTGGAGCATCGGCAGGTTCTCCGGCTCGCTGAGCACCGCGGCAAGCGTCGAGTAGCCGTTCGCCATGTGCCGCGCCTCGTCGGACTGGATCGACAGGAACACCGACGGGGTTGCCTGATCCCCGTTCGCGGCCGCCACCTCCGTCACCGCCACGAACAGCGGGTTGGTGTACGCGGTCTCCGCGACAACCTGCAGATTCAGTGAATTGGTGATCGGGTCGTCGTTCATGAACGCTTCGAACACCGCCCGACCCGGTCGCCCGATCGGGTCGAAGGCGCGCATCTGGAACCCCGAATTGAACCCGGCCGGGTCCGGGGCGTGCTTGGCGAAGTACCGCATCAAGTACGCCTCCTGATTGGTGTGGCGCACCTCGTCGATCATCTGCGCGAGATACCCCTGGCGCAGTTCCGGGTTCTCCACCGTGTCGACAAGCATGGCGGTGCATTTCATCGCGGCGTACTCACCGAAGTCGACCAGTGCCAGTACCGGCTTCATGATCTCCATGAAGCGGGGCTCGGCCTGCCCGGAGTTGTTCATCCGGCTCAGCGCATCCTCGAGCGCACCGTACTGCCGGTCGTCCTTCTCCTCCTCCATCCCCACGTACTCACGCACCAGGGTGCGGAACGGGTCCTTGGTCTTCGGCGGGATCTTGTACTTGGTCGGATACAGCGCGTCACGACGAAAGTAGCTCGGCTCCCAGTCGAACGACTTGATCTTTTCGTGCTGAGTTGTGACCGATGGAGTCATCTACCCCGCTCCTCTAGAGTCCGACGACAGTGCCGACCACCATCGCGTTGAGACCACCATCACACGCCAGCCTGGGGTGGACTACCTCCGATCGGAGGTAGTCGATAGTCGATACTGGGGATTCGCAGCGGCCCGAACCCACGGCGGTTACCGTAAAAACATGCCCCCGCACCGTCGAGGCTAGGGCGGCGTACCCGCCCATTCCACCGCCTCAGTGGCCCATTTTGGTGTCTCGTGTGCCCAGCCGCGCGTGCTGCGGGTGCTGGTGGTCGACGACGATCCGATCGTGCATCTCGGCGTGGACCGGCTGGCCGACGGGGCGGACGCCGGCAGAGTTCCCGACAGCGGCGTTCCGCATGGCGCGCGAGTTCATACGCTCGCCATACACCCGATGACACTTCAATCATTACTTCACCATGCCAAGGTCTCCCCTAACACCGCGCGCGACTCTTCGCGACTGACTCGCGCCCAGCACCTCAGGGCATTGTTTACGCTGGAAGGGCCGTCGATCGACGGGGCGTCCACGAGAGCGCGCGGACATCGGCGAGGACAGGGCAGCGAGTGGTGGGTCAGGCCTCAGCGGAGAGCATCTTGAGGAGCCAACGGGTCACGGGTTCACTCGAGGCCGGGTTCTGTCCGGTGACCAGGTTGCCGTCGACGATTACCTGCGGACCCCAGGCGCTGCTCACTTCGACCATGGCGCCGCTGTCCCACAGCCGGGTCTCCGCGTAGCCAGGACGCCTGCTCCGCGAGCCCAGCTTGAGCCTCCTCCTCGTTGGTGAACGCTGTGAGGCGACAGCCTACGAACGCACACGTGCCGTCCTCCCGCGCGGCGGAAAACAACCCGGCGGGCTCGTGCCACCTTGCCGCTGTCGAGCGTCTGCACCAGGGTCGCCCCGAGCGCCTCGGAGACGGCCAAGTCCGCGATGGCACCGTGCCCGCCAGGCAACATGATCGCGTCGAAGTCATCGGGTTTGGCGTCCTCGAGACGGGCCGGGCAGTCAAGTTCGTCACGGATGCTCACGATGTAGTCGCGGAACTCCTGACCCTTGGCTGCGTTGCCACGGCGCATCTCGGGTGAACCCGGCCTCGTCAGCGATCGCCAAGACGCCGCCGACGGTGGCGATGGTGAGGCCGACCCGCTCCGCTCCGAAGATCTGGTCGGGGACGACCAGTCCCTCGTGCCAGTTGTCACCGGTGCCCGCTCGCATGCTTCGACCCGTCGGAGAGGGTCCGGTGGTCGGTCGGCACAATCAAGACCCTGCTCATGCCGGCCTCCTTCGCAGATGTCGTTGGTGACGGCGTGATCGTCCGGGCACGATGCTGCCCGCTCTGGCTATGCTCACCAGTGATCGAGTCGCCACCGGCTCGCGTCAGCCGACCGCGATGAGCTCAAGCTGGATGTTGTCGGGGTCTCGGAACACCACCGTCGAGTAGACGAACGGCTCCTGCTCGTCCCTGATGCCGGTGTGCTCGATGCCGAGCTCGTCGAGCCTGGCAAGCCAGGCCACCAGCTCGTCCCGGGTGGCCACGCTGAAGGACACGTGGTCCAGTCCCGTGCGGGCCTCGTCAAACGGCTCGCCTTGGTTCGCCTCGTTGGTGTGCAGCCCGATCGCCGCACCCGAGCGCGGGTCGACGAGAAGCACGGCGTAGCCGGTATTCTCTCGGTCGAGGTGCGGGAATGTCACCGGAACTCGATCCATCCCGAACAGCCGCTGGTACCAAGCCACACTGGCTTCGATGTCGGTGACCGTCGGAGAGAAGTGGTGGACCCCCGTAATGCTGGGCCCTGCGCCCTCACTCATGCCTGCCTCCTCGCTTTGCACGTCACGTGCACCTCGCCCAGCCTCCAGATTTTGATGGCTCGGGCGCGGTCGATGGTCGTCTGCGCCGCGGCGATGGACCTGCACGCCCTCCGGGCCACCACCGACGACTATGACGTTGAGACCAACATCACACGCCAGCGAAGGGTCGCCTACCTCCGATCGGAGGTCGTCGGTGCTGGTGTTTCGCGGCAGCCCGAACGCGCGGGGGTTACCGTGGATGCATGCCCCCTCACCGTCGAGGCCAGAGCGGCGCACCCGCGCATTCCATCGCCACAGTGGCCCATCCAGGTGTCTTGCGTGCCCAGCCGGGTGTGCTGCGGGTGCTGGTGATCGACGACCATCCGATCGTGCATCTCGGCGTGGAACGGCTGGTGGAGGGGACGGTGGGCATTCAGATGTGCCCGGGGGCGCGCACGGCGACCGAGGGCGTCGCGATCGCCGCCGCCGAACGACCCGACGTGGTGCTGCTGGATCTGCATCTGCCCGACATGGCGCTGCCGGACGCCGCAGCCGCGTTGCGTGGGGCATGCCCTGGACTGAAGCTGGTGCTGTTCACCGGGGACAGCAAGCGCACGGTGGGCCAGATCGCGGGGCTGGTCGGGATGGACGCGGTGGTACACAAGGATAACGCCTGCACAGTGCTGGTCACCGCGATCGGGGAGGTCGCCGCCGGACGACGCTACTGCGACCCCGTGATCAGCACCGGGGATCCGCTGGCACTCTCGCGGCGCGAGTACCAGGTGCTGGAGCGCCTCGCCATGGGCGAGAGCAACACCGAGATCGCGAAGCAGCTGTCTCTGGCGCCGAACACGGTGAAGTCCTACGTTCAATCGTTACTGGCCCACCTCGACGCCCGCAACCGGTTGGACGCCGTGGTCAAGGCGCAACAGGCCGGAATGCTCTAGCGCCGGGAACCCACGCCCGCACCGTACTGCCGCCTTCCTCGTTGGCTGCGCAGGACAACCACCCACCCACCCGGTCGACGCGCTCTGCCATGGTCCGAAGGCCCAAGCCACGCTCATCCTCGAGCGTGATGTCCCCGGCGGTGCCATCGTCGGCCACGGCCATGCCCACCCCGTCCTCCGCCCGGTAGAGGCTCACGACCACGGAGTGGGCGCCCGCGTGCTTCTCGACATTGAGCAGGGCCTCGCGGGCGGTGCGCCGCAACACATCGGTCCGCGCGGCATCCAGCAACGGCAGATCACCCAGGACCACCAATTCCGCCGCCACCCCGGCGCGCTCGCCGAACTCGCGACAATCACCCTGCAGAGCGACCGCGAGTGCCTTGTCCTCGGGTGGTTGGTGCAACGACAAGGTCTGAGCCCGCAGCTCCGATGTTGCCCGTTCGGTCAGAGCCAGGGCATCGGTCAGCAGTTCCAACCTGGGGCCGAGCGCCGTGCCCGCCTTCGCCGACGTCAACGCCACCCGAAGACTGAACAACGTCGCACCAACCGAATCATGCAGCCGGACCGCGAGGCGTTGACGTTCTGTGAACACGGCGACCTTGGCCATCTCGCGCGCGCTGTCTGCGACCTCCATCGCCACCGCAGTCTGTCGGGCGAGGCCAAGCAGCTCGGCCCGGTCGCCGTCGGTCCACGGAACCGCGGACCGACGGGCCGCGTAGAGCAGCCCGTAGAGCCGGTGGGCGCGCACGATCGGGGCAGCCATCACCGCCCGCAGCCCCTCCGCCCGAACCGCGTGGTCGAAGTCGTGGGTGATGGCCCGGCTCAGGCAGTAGTCCTCGACCGCCGCGGTCCGACGCAACACCGCCGCCTGGCCCCCGAGGCCCGCCTGCGGCCCGACGACCAGCCCGTTGAGCTCCTCCGTGCACCCGCCCACCACCGCCACGACCTCCATCGTGTCGTCCTCGGCGATCCGGTTCGCACCGGCCGCTAGGTCCGCGCCGAGCACACGATGGACAATTTCCGCGCTGTGTCGCAGCGCCGCGGTTCGGTCGAGCAGGGAGAGCACAGGGTTGAACTCAGGATCGATACCTAGGACAGTCATGTCGACGCCCCCCTCTCTGCGGCGAGGTAGCCGACAAACATCACACTAACGCCTCCGAACCCGTCACGCAGGGCCGGAACCGCCGGCTGCGGTCCACGGGGTCCTTCTAACCAGGGTCGCCAACCGAGTAACACCACTTTTGGGGGCCCATCGCCCCGGTACCGTCAGCTGCCCGCAGGTGTCCAAGAAGGTGGCCTCGACTACGTCGCAGACGGGCTCCCGGGCGCCGAATGATCGGCCAGCATGCTGCGTATTCGGCCAAGCGCATCCCGTATGTCTTCGGCGATCCTCGACCCCACTTCGCCGTGATCCCCGACGAACGAACGCTGCCATTCGCCCCACCACGTACCCAGGCCGGGGCTCGCTTCCCGCACACTGACGGCCCAATCGGTGTCCCACCGAGATCGGGGTGCGGGCCTCGACAGCCGTATGACGAAATCCGCCTCCACAAAGAAGACGCGGAGCGCATCCGGCGAGGCCCGCACGTCGCGTACCCCGGGCAGCGACGCCGCCTCGAGCGCGGCAAGTTCGATTGGTTTGGTGAGTGCGGTTCCGCGGCGGTCCATGCTGGCTTCCTTAGGCTGGTGTCTGAGATCGATGTCCTAGGTGTGCAGGGCGGGCATGCAAGGGTGCCGATAGGTCGAAGCGGCCCTTTCGCGCTTTGAGCAGAGCGGCCGATTGTGGGTGCACGAGGAGCGCGCCAGCGAATCGCTGCCCCCACAACCACGCATTCCCCGTGCGGCCCGACTCCTCGCCCACTACCTCGGGCGACGGACAACCATCACTCACCGCCAGGCGCCCTGACACTTCGCGGCGGCAAGACTCACCATCACACCAACTGCATCCGGCGGACTACCTCCGATCGGAGGTAGGAGTTGTCGGTGGGGGTTCCGCACGCCCCGAGGTGCTACCTACAGTGAACCGTGGACCCGACGACGGGGCGGCGCGAGGCGGCGCTGGATTCAGGTTCGGCTTCGACCGGAGAGCTTCGGATGGCTCTTCTTGCCGGGTCTCGAGACAATAATGAGGAAAACTCCATGAGGGTTCCATTGACCACCAACGACTTTATCGATCGCGCCGAACTCGTCTACGGCGACCGGATCGGTGTGGTTGACGAGCCGATACAGCCCGCGGCCGCCGTCGAAGAATTGACCTACCGTGAAATGGCGCGCAGAGGTCGAGCAATCCAGGCCGGCCTCGATGAGCTGGGCGTACCCGAAGGTGCCCGGGTGGCGGTGGTCAGCCATAACTCGGCGCGATTGCTAGAGCTGCTGCTGGCGGTGCCCTCGTCGGGACGAATCCTCGTACCGGTCAACTTTCGTTTGCAGCCCGAGGAAGTCGCCTACATCGTCGGCGACTGCGAAGCCGACGTCATTCTGATCGACCCTGAACTCGACGACGACCTCATCGGTGTCGGCGCCCGCCACAGGTTCGTGCTCGGCGCCGACTCCGATCGGGCGTTGCTGCGGCTCGACATCGAACCGCGACGATGGCAACAACCCGACGAGGACGCCACCGCAACACTGAACTACACCAGCGGTACGACTGCAAAACCCAAGGGCGTGCGACTCACGCACCGCAACATCTGGATCAACTCGGTCACATTCGGGATGCACATGCAGGTCAGCGACCGCGATGTGCTGATGCACGTCCTACCGATGTTCCACTGCAACGGCTGGGGAATGCCCTACACCGCAACCGGGTTGGGCATCAAGCAGGTCGTCCTCCGCAAAGTCGACGGCGCAGAAATTCTGCGCAGAGTAGACGAACACGGGGTCACGTTGATGTGCGGCGCACCGACCGTGTGGAACATGGTCCTCGACGCCGCCCAGAACTGGGAAGGTGAGATCCCCGGCCGCGGGCAGGTGCGGCTGGTCGTTGCCGGAGCGCCACCGCCGTCGCGCACGATTGCCCGCATCGAAGAAGAACTGGGTTGGCAGTTCAACCAGATCTACGGCCTCACCGAAACCTCGCCGCTGTTGACCGTGAACCGCTCGCGCGCCGAGTACGACAGCCTTCCGGCGATCGAGCGCGCCAAGATGCTGTCCAAAGCAGGTGCGCCGTCGCTGGGAACCCGCCTCTGCACCGACGCGGACGGGGAAATACTGGTCGCGTCGAACACCGTGATGGACAGCTACTGGAACAATCCGCAGGAAACCGCCATCGCGATGCGTGGCGGACAATTCCACACCGGCGACGGTGGATCCATCGACGCAGGCGGGTATCTGACGATTTCCGACCGCAAAAAGGACGTCATTATCACCGGCGGGGAAAACGTCAGCTCCATCGAGGTCGAGGATGTCCTGTTCACTCACCCGGCGGTAGCCGAGGTGGCCGTCATCGCCGTTCCCGATGACAAATGGGGTGAAATGGTCACTGCGTTGGTGGTGCTTCGAGACGGCGAAAACGTGACCGAGACCGAATTGATCGACCACACACGTCACAGTCTCGCCGGATACAAGATCCCCAAACAAGTGCTGTTCACGGACAGCATCCCGCGTACCGCGACCGGAAAGGTCCAGAAATTCAGACTTCGCGCAGAATTCTGGACTGGTGGCCGCCAGGTGAACTAACAGCGACAACGCCGCTGTCAGACCGGTATCAACTCGATTTGCGACAGCATTCGTCTGGTCGTCCCGTGCCTGGCGCCCAGTACCTCAGAGCATTGTTCACTCCGACACTACAATGGAGGACAGGACCGCTATGTACCAGCTCACTGCTACCTACAACCACCCGCAGGACCCCGATGCATTCCTTGGGCACTACCGCTCCACACACGTCCCGATCGCCCGAGAATTCCCGAAAGCCGCAATTCGGCAGTCTCGAGGCGAGGGTGGCAATGACTGAGAAATCCTTCCGTTACCAGATCGCGGTCGCTGACCTCTTCTCGTTGTTGATTTCCGAGGACGCGGCAGGTCAATGGATGGGTGCTGTCGTCGAGTTGGAGCCGGAGGCTGGTGGGGTCGTAGTGGTTGCCGCGCCGGGATGGCCAGTGGTGTCAGGACACGTCGAAAGCATCCGCCAGCCAGACTCGGTGACATTCGTGTGGCGAGCACCGGACTGGCCAGGGCCGTTGCGGACCGTGATCACTCTCGAGCCGGAGGCAGATGGTGCCCGGCTACGTCTCACCGAGACCGGCTACGGCACCGACGACGACCTTCTGCGCAGGCGCGACTACCTGTGGTCGCACTGGCTTGTCCGGCTGGCCGCCACCGGTGCGCAGTACAGACCAGGCGGCGGTGCCGGCAGGAAATACAGGAAATAGAGGCCCGTAGGCTGAGCCTCCAATAGGGCGACTGACTCCTGTGCAACAACGAGATTCGCTCACTCGACGAGCCCACCGCTCGCATATTGTCGAGATGCGTGAAGCCCACGCCCCCATGCGAGCGACATCATCGACATAGGGCTGCGCGGTTGGCGATTTCACGACTGCCAGACCCAAACTCGCCGCCTACGCGGTCCTCGAAATAGGCAACGGAGTCCAGGCCTGGTTCAGCCCGTACGCGGAGTTCACCAAAGCTCAGGTCGCTCGCGAATACGGTGAGTTTGCGATCGGGAGTGTCAGAATATCGGTGGATCCAGTTCTGGCACATGAATCTAGATCATCGTTGGGGTGATGCGGCCTTCGAATGTGATAGCAAACGCGTTGAGGGCCGGCTTCCACCTCGTCACCCATCGTGCTCTTCCTTTACCAGTGGGGTCCAGTGCCCGGGTGGCCAGGTAGAGACACTTGAGCGCGGCCTGCTCGCTGGTTCTGTGGAATCAAGATTGTCAAGTTCGTGCTGGTCGGCCATGGTTGACGGCGACGATCGGCAACGGGGTGGCGGTCAGTTGGCGTGGTGTTGTTCCGGCCGGGGTCGGAACGTCGGCGAGGCGTTGCAGTAGCTGGTCGAGGGCGGCTTGGCCGTCTTCGACGGCTGCTTGTTCATCGTCGGTGAGTGGGATGCTGACGAGCATGCGCTGAAGGTTCGATTTCGCCTGCAAGAGTTCACTTTTGCTGGACTCTTTGGGTATGTAGAAGTCACAGCGGGCGCAGGCCATGCGGTGCGGGCATTGCTCGAAGAAGGTGTAGCTGCAGAATCCGTGGCCGAGGTCGTAGTGCTGCCAAGGCTCACCAACGGCGGCAGCGCCGGAAGTCGCAGCGTCGCGGTCAACGAGGACTTCGATGGTGCGGACGTTGCGCGCGAAGTAACCGGCGTCGTTGTATGCCTTGGCCAGGGTATTCGGGGTAATTCTGGCGTAGTGCTGGGTCGATTCCGGGCTGCGGTGCCCGAGCCAAGCCTGCAGCTCGAACAGCGTCATCGGTTCCTTGGCGTTGTAGAGCTGTGTCGCGATGGTGGAGCGAGCGCGGTGGCTGGTGATCGGCCCGCGAACGTCGGCGGCAGGAATGTCGGCCTTGCGGCAGAGCGCGGGGATGATCGTGTCGTTGATGTAGTTCTTGCTGATCCGCCCGGCCCGGACTGCGAACAGGAAGTGCACCTTCTCACCGGTTTTCCGGTCCAGCATCGGTGGTTGCGCGGGGCGCAGGGCCTGCCATGCTTCGATCGCCCGGCCCAACAACGGGTCGACGGGCTTGGTGAACGCGGTGCCAGTCTTGTGGGTAGGGATATCGAGCAGACAGACCGATGAGTCGGTCTGCTGTCGGTCATCGACGACGGCGGGCTGATCGTGTTGCCAGCGGATGCAGCCGACCCGAAGCCGGGCGATTTCGTCGCTGCGCTGGCCGGCGAACAGCCAGGTCAGCGTGACGGCGCGGACCATGTCGACCGGGTGGGCCCCGGGTCCTGCGGGCAGGTCGCCGGGATCGAGGTTGAGGCCGGCCCAGAGAAGTTTGGCCCAGAGGTCATCGGCGATCACTCGCGGGTCGGGTCCTTGCAGTGCCCGGATGCTGCGCGGGGTTTCCAATGCTCGCGCGGGGTCGAATCGACGCGGGATCCAGTCCCAGTCCTGGATATCGCGGAAGAAAGTGCGGACGATCCGGATGTAGGTGCGTTTCGTTTTCGCCGACAATGGTTTTCCGAGCTGTTCGATGCGGCTCTCACGCCAGCTCTCCGATTGGATGTGGTCGCCGACATGCATGCGGTCGACGGCGGCGATCCAGGCCGAGCAGGTCTGCCGTGTCCAGTCAGCGGGCCCGGTGATATCGGGATGGTCGGCGGCGAGCCAACGGCCGATCTTGGCCAGCACGACGCGATGGGTGTCGCGGGTACTCGGTTGGACCGTCGCGGTGGCGTGCCAGCGTTCGACCGCCTGCGCCCAGCCCGGGGCGGTGCCGGTGATGGGGACGGGCCCGTCCCCGTATCGCGGTGCCGGTGGAGGGCCGGTGTGGCCGAGCGTGGCCAGAGCCCGGTGAACGCCGTGCAGGTGGCGGCCGTGGAAGTGCCGTTCGATCGCCGCGTCCGCCCGCAGCCGGTCCAGCGCCGATGAGGTGAGCTCGTTCAGCATCGGGCTGCGGTTGAGCAGCAACAAGGTGCAGATCATCGACTCCAGATTCGCGGCACGATATCCCCATCCGTTCAGCACCGCGCGAACCGGCTCGACCGCCTGATCGACGCTGACGGAACCGAATATCCGCTGCGCCAACGTCTGCCGCGCGAACGGGCCGACCAGATCGAATGCGGTGAACCCGGTGAGCAAATAGGCATGAACGAGCAGATAGGGACGTGCCTGCATGCCGACCTGCCCCCGGAAACGCTCCCGCAGCTGCTGTGGGCGCAGCAGCTCGGCCCACTCCTGCGTCGACCAGGACCAGAAGTCGCGGCCCAGCTCACCGCAGCGATGCAGGACGATCGCGGTGGCGTAGCGGGCGAACCGTCGCTGGAACACGGTGTCGGGATGCCAGTGCAGAGCCGCGATCGCCTCGTCCAGTGGTGCGGTCAACCGCGCAATCGCCTGCCACTGCGGGTGTTCGCGCTCCCGGTCGAGCCGTAGCAGGTCGAAACCGAGGGTCTGCAGCGCATCGGACTCGTTCTTCGAGAGCCGCCCGTGGCGACGGAAACGATCCAGCCGTAGCGGCCACTCCCAAACGGATGGTGCTGTCTGCGAATTCATCATCATTGTCATCGGCGACTGGTCTCCTGCTCGTCGAGGCGAGCCAGCATCTCCACCCGCCATGAGTGGATGTGGTTCATGCCGAGAGCGAGCTTGTCGGCCAGCTCCCGCCCGGACAGGTGGATATAGGTGAGTGTGGTTTCGGTGCTGCGATGTCCGGCGAAGGTGGCGATCGCGTGTAGTTCCCAACCCGTCCGTGCCAGGTCCGTCAAGCACAGATGCCGGGTCGTGTGGGTGGAGAACTGCGGCACTCCCGCATCGACTGCGATGCGTCGCACCACTTTCGACCATGTCCACAAACTCAACGGATCGGCATGGTTGCGGCGTGACTCGGACAGAAACAGCGGTCCTCGGGCCTGGCTTATGGTCGCTCGATGCGTCAAATACTTTTGCAGCAACACCCCGGTTGGCGCCGAATACGGCACTATTCGCTCGAGCCGGTTCTTCGTCGTCTCCGCCCGCACTCGTAACATCCGACGAGCTGGATCCAGGTCGTCGGTGCGCAGGGAGCACAACTCCTCGCGGCGCAGCGCGGCGTCGTAGGCCAGTGCGAGCATCAGCCGGTTACGCGGCGGCTCGGCCGCGGCGACGGCGAGGATGTCGAGCCACTGCTGCTCGGTTGGAATCCACGGAAGTTTCACGAGCCGTGGCACCAGGCCACGCTGCTGTCCACCCCACTTCCGCCCTGGCGTATACCTGCCTCGACCAACAGGATTAGATTCCCGAACACCTTCCTCCACCAAAAAGTCGAAAAATAACCGCACCGGCACCAGCCGCTGCTGGATCGTGGCATTTGCCAATCCACACCCGGAATCGATCGACACCACGTTCCTGCCGCGACGGCTGGCCCGCCCGGTCAGCTCGCGAACGAACACCGCGACATCCGCCCGGTTCGCGGCGACCGGGTCGATGCCATGGTCCTCACAGACCTGCAGGAACTCCGCCAGCCCGCGCGCATACGCGTCGATCGTCCGCGGTGCTCGACCCAGATCGACCCACACTCGCAACCAGCCTGCCGCGCGTTCGTGTCTGCCGAGCACCGGCCACTTCTCCTCCAGCACCACCGTTCCCAAGCCTGCCTCCCAGTTCCGTGGTTTCCTTGGCCGAGATCGTTCCAGCCTCGTTCTGATTCCACGTAACTAATAGGAAGTGTCCCCTCGCCCGCACCGACCGTCGGTAGCGCGCGTTGAGGGACTCGATCGCGTTCGTCGAGCAAATGACCCGGCGGATCTCGGGGTCGTAGTCGAGGAACGGCACGAACTCGCTCCAGGCGCTCTCCCACAGGCGGACGATCGCCGGATACTTCGGGCCCCATTTGCCGGCAAACTCGGTGAACTGCTCCTTGGCCGCGGTCTCGTTGACTGCGGTGTATATCGGCCGCAGGTCCCGTGACATCTCGTCCCAGTACTGGCGTGATGCGTAACGGAAGGTGTTGCGCAGCAGGTGGATCAGGCAGGTCTGGACCACGGTTCGTGGCCACACGGTCGTGATCGCGTCGGGTAGCCCCTTGAGTCCGTCGCAGACGGCGATGCACACGTCGGTGACCCCGCGGTTGCGAATTTCCGTCAGGACGGCGAGCCAGAACTTGGCGCCCTCACCACCGTCACCTGCCCACAGTCCGAGGATGTCGCGTTGCCCGGCGGTAGTGACGCCGACCGCGACGTAGACGGGCCGGTTGGCGACCTGACCGTCGCGGATCTTGACGTGGATGGCATCGATGAACATCACTGGATACACCGGGTCGAGGGGGCGGACGGACCATTCGGTCATCTCCGTGAGGACCTTGTCGGTGATCTTGCTGATGGTCTCCTTGGAGACCGATGCGCCGTAGACGTCGTCGAAGTGTGCCGCGACTTCCCCCGTGGTCAGGCCTTTCGCCGAGAGGGACAGAATGATCTCGTCGACCCCGGTCAGGCGTCGCTGCCGTTTCCTGACGATCTGCGGGTCGAACGAGGCATCAGTGTCCCGTGGAACCTGGATCTGTACCGGTCCGATTTCGGTGAGCACGGTCTTCGTCCGCCTCCCATTCCGGGAGTTTTCGCCGTTTCGCCCCGTGACGTGGTGTTTCTCGTAGCCGAGGTGCTCGTCCATCTCGGCTTCGAGTGCGGTTTCCAGGACGTTCGCGGTGAGCTGGTTGAGCAGTCCGTTTGGGCCGACCAGCTCGACACCCTCGGCTTTCGCCTGCGCCAACAGTTGTTGGGCCAGCTTCTGGTGGTCAATCTTCGTCTGATCCATAGGATCGAGTGTTTCGGTCATTGTCTTGCCTTCTCGCCAAGCTAACTCGGCGTGTCGGCCAGATCCAGTTCAACCGTTATCCCGACAGTCCCTTGCGATCCGCATCGTCGGTGGGCCATCAGGTCGTAAGTGTTGACTATGACAGCTTGATTCGGGACCACTGTGACGGTTTGATCTGAGCCCATCTTCGACTCGCCGTGGTGGTGGTGACGGTTTGAGCTGAGCCCGGTTCAGTGGTGGTGGCATCTGGTTTATGCCGCCAGCATTGAAGGGCAGTGATGAGGATTCCCGTGGAGCTGTTTGCTCGGATTCGGCGTGACGCGCGGGTTGAGGAGTTATCGATTCGAGAACTTGCCCGTCGGCACCAGGTCGGGCGGGGGTCAAGTCCCGTGAGGTGGTGTACGACGTCGTCGTGTGATTCCTCGGCTGGTGGTTATGCGGTCAGGGCCGCCGGTGTCACCTCCTCGGCGGGTTCGGATGGTGTGTGGGTTCCGCGGGAGCGGGCCAGCACGTCGAGACCGAGGTAGCGGCGGGCTTCGATCCATTCGTCGTGCTGTTCGGCCAGGACTGCGCCGACGAGCCGGATGAGGGCGGTGCGGTCGGGGAAGATCCCGACGACATCGGTCCGCCGCCGGATCTCCTTGTTGAGTCTCTCCTTTAACCGCAATACCGTTCAGTTAGTGAACAAGGATGTGCATTTCGGCGGTTGAGTGGGTTGTGGATGGTGTTGGTGGTGTGCGCGTTTGGCGGGCCATTTGAGGACTTTGCGTTTGACGACGCGGGGGTTGGCGCGGTGTCGGCGTGCTGGGTTGATGCGGCGCAGGAGTTTGGCGATGCCCTGATTCCACAATCGGGTGGCGGCGTGGTGGTTATGAGGGGGAAAAAGAGCTGTGGGACAGGGATCGTCGGGTGATCCGCAGGGCGGCGACGAAGGACATCCGGTCTTCGGTCGTGACTGCCGGCGGTCGCGGCGTCGCGCATCAGGGTGCGGATGGCGTAGTGGCAGCACAGGTGCCCCCAGATTTCCTGCTCGACCAGCGGTGGGGATTTCGACCGCAGGACCGCTCGCGGCCCGCGTTGGTGGGTTTTGAGTTCGTCGAAGGTGTTCTCGATCTCCCAGCGTTGGGCGTAGGCGAGGGCGAGTTCTTCCGCGGATGCGTCGGCGGGGTCGAGGATGGTGGTCAGCAGCCGGTACTGCTCAGGGTTTCCCCGCCCGTCGTCGAGGGTGTAGTCGATCACGCGCACCGTCAGTGGTGTGCGCTGCTGCCGATTCTTTCCGGAGGTGGGGACGATCTGTGCCAGCCAGGATCCGTCGTCGAGGGTCTCGAGGTGGCGAGGTGAGAGGGTCGATGTGACCCGCCACAGTAGGTCGGCGCCGGTGGCGGCGGCCCGGGTCCACATGTCGAATCCGTACAGGCTGCGGTCGGCGAGCAGCAGCATTCCCGGTTCGAGGGTGTCGAACAGATCGTGCGCGAGCTCCCGCTCGGAGGTGCGGCACGGTCCGATCGCGGCGTCGAAGACCGCGTGGGTGCCGCATTCGGCGAGGGCCACCAATCGTGCCTGCGGGAACGCGGACTTCTCGCCGCGACTCGATCCGGGCCGCCCGAAATGCTCGGCGTTGGCCGGGGTGTCGGGCAGGTCGAGGCAGGTCCCGTCGAGGGCCACCAACCGGCGCCCGGCGAGCCAGGATCCGGGTGTATCCGCGTCGGCGAGCGGTCGTGCGACACGGCGGAACAGCTCCCGCACCGGTTCGTGCCCCAGCCGGGACCGGGCCTGGAAGATCGCCGATTTCGTCGGCGACGACCAGGACTGCGACCATCCCGACGACCACGACAAACCGTCGGTGAGCTGCTCGAAGACCTCCTCGTAGGAGCCTTGCGAATTCAATGCCATCCCGATCGAGAAATACGCCGTCACGCGAGCGGTCAACGACCTACTGCGCTGCTCGGTCCGCCCGCATTCCGCGATCACCTCATCGACCAGGGACGCGGGAAACACCCTGGTCAACAACCCCACCGACACCACATCCGACAACCGCCGATCCGAGACCGGTTTCACCCATCCACTCCGAGGCACACCTCATCGTAACGCAACCCGCACTAACTGAACGGTATTGCGGTAAAACCCGCAACACCGCAGGGTGTTACGGGTAGCCGTGAAGTACATACATCCGAAAGGCCCTCCGATGCGCACCTTCCACCGCCTGCCCCGCATTCTGGCGATCACCGTCCCGCTCGCCGCGATCGTCGCCACCTCGGCGTGCGGCACGTCCGCGTCCGACGAGGCGAGTCCGACGTCCATTCCGGTGGCGACCGCCGCCGCGCCGGCCGCGATCGACGGTGCGGACGGCGTGGTGAGCCAGAACCGTCTCGGTATCGGCACTGCGCAGGCCGCAGCGCAGGCGGCGCTCGCGAAGTGCCAGGCCGACGGGCTCGGGTTCGTCACCGTGTCGGTGGTCGATCGCGCCGGCAACGTGCAGGCGATGTTGCGCGGGGACAATGCCGCTCAGCACACCGTGGAGGCGGCGCGTCAGAAGGCGTACACCGCTGCCGCGTTCGGCGCGAACACCAGTGATCTGAGCGAACGGGCCAAGGGCGACGGCGCGACGGTCGCCGACCTTCCCGGCACGTTGTTCCTCGCCGGCGGGGTGAGCGTGAAGTCGGCCGGCGGGTCGATCGCGGGAATCGGCGTCGGCGGCGCTCCCGACGGAATGCGGGATCAGGCGTGTGCGGCCGCCGGGCTCGACGCGATCACCGGGACGCTGGGGTGAAGCGCCGCCCCGTGTCGACGCCCGAACTGGAACACACGCTGTTCGACACCGTCGCGACGTTGCTGCGGACCAGGTGACGAGGCGGGTCAGGTGCGCCCGATCAAAAGGTCGAGAGACTGCTCGCGCATCTCGACCTTGCGCACCTTGCCCGTCACCGTCATCGGGAACTCGTCGACGACGTGCACGTATTTCGGGATCTTGTAGTGGGCGAGCTTTCCGGTGCAGAATTCGCGCACCTTCGCCGCGTCCAGGGGTTCGGTACCGTCCTTCATCCGCACCCACACCATCAGTTCCTCGCCGTACTTCGCGTCCGGCACCCCGATGACCTGTGCGTCGAGGATGTCCGGATGCGTGTACAGGAACTCCTCGATCTCGCGGGGATAGACGTTCTCGCCGCCGCGGATGACCATGTCCTTGATCCGCCCGGTGATCGCGACGTAGCCGTCGGAATCCATCACACCGATGTCGCCGGTGTGCATCCATCGTCCGGCGTCGATCGCTTCGGCGGTCTTCTCCGGGTTGTTCCAGTACCCGAGCATGACCGAGTAACCCCGGGTGCAGAGCTCGCCCGGCGTGCCCCGCGGAACGGTCAACCCCGTTGCCGGATCGACGATCTTGACCTCGAGATGCGGGCCGACCCGGCCGACCGTCGACACGCGCTGATCGATCGTGTCGTCCGACCGGGTCTGCAACGACACCGGCGACGTCTCGGTCATGCCGTAACAGATGGAGACCTCGGCCATCCCCATCTGTTCGATGACCTGCTTCATCACCTCCACCGGGCAGGGTGATCCGGCCATGATTCCGGTCCGCAGGCTCGACAGGTCGAACGATGCGAAGTCCGGTTCGGCGAGTTCGGCGATGAACATCGTCGGCACCCCGTACAGCGACGTGCACTTCTCCGCTTCGACGGCTTGCAGCGTGGCTTTCGGGTCGAAGGACGGCCCGGGGATGACCATGGTCGCGCCGTGACTCGTGCAGGCCAGGTTGCCCATCACCATGCCGAAGCAGTGGTAGAACGGCACCGGGATGCAGACGCGGTCGTTCTCCGTGTAGTGGCACAGCTCGCCGACGAAGTACCCGTTGTTCAGGATGTTGTGGTGGCTGAGCGTCGCACCCTTGGGGAATCCGGTTGTCCCCGAGGTGTATTGGATATTGATCGGGTCGTCCGAGGACAGGGCCGCCTGCGCGGCAGGCAGCAGGGACGGGTCGGCGGCGTGCGCAGCCATGCCGTCCGACGCCAGCCGGCTCCACTCGGCACTGCCGAGGAGCACCACCATCTCGAGGTCGGGGCACTGGGGCCGGACCTCCTCGATCATGGCCGCGTAGTCGGAGGACTTGAACTCGGGCGCCGACACCAGCAGACGGATACCGGCCTGATCGAGCACATACTTCAACTCGTGCGCCCGGTAGGCGGGGTTGATGTTGACGAGCACGGCGCCGATCTTGGCCGTCGCGAACTGGATCAGCGTCCACTCCGGGCAGTTCGGCGCCCAGATCCCCACCCGGTCGCCCTTCCCGATACCCCGCTTCAGCAACCCCGCCGCCGCGGCGTCGACGTCCCGCCTCAGCTCCGCGTACGTCCACCGCCGCCCCGAGGGCCGGTCGACCAGGGCGTCACGATCACCGTGGGCTGCCACGGTCCGGTCGAAGTTGTCTCCGATGGTGTCGCCGAGCATCGGGGCGTCCCACACGCCGTTGGTGTAGCTGGGAAGCGGGGTTGTCATCACTCTTCCTCTCCAGGAGCCCGTTCGGGCACCTACGGGACGGGCAGACCCGAAGGCCCTTCCGCGGTCGAACTTACTCTTGGTTGATGTGATCCAGGGCATACTGCACGGCGAGGGGCGCCGGTATCTGTGCGAAGTCCGGACACCCCTCGCCGGCCCTGTCAGAGCGCGTCGTCTTTCGTTTCCACCAGGGCCTTCGTGCACAGCAGGCTGACCACGCCGAGGACGGCGAGCATCACGCCGATCGCGGCGCTGCCGTACGCGGACGCCAGCGGTGCGGCGATCAGCGGCGGCACGGCACCGCCGAGCACGCCGGCGAGGTTGTAGCCGAGTCCGGCGCCGGTGTAGCGGTAGCGCGTCTGGAACATTTCCGGAAGCAGAGCCCCGCAGGGGCCGTACGCGATTCCGAAGATGGCGAGCGTGACCATCACGCCGATCGTGAACGCGACGGGTGAACCGGTGTCGAGCAGCGGGAACAGCGCGAGCGCCCACACGACGGCCAGTCCGCAGGAGATCATGATGACCCGCCGACGCCCGATCCGATCCGAGTACAGAGCGGAGACGACGATCGTGAATCCGAAGACCACGGCCGAGGCGATCCCGACCGTCAGCACGAACGGGCGGCCGAACCCGAGGGTCTTGGTGCCGTAGCTGGTGAGAAACGCTGTGCCCATGTAGAAGAACGCGAACAGTGTGGCGAGCGCGCCGGCCGAGAGGAGGATCTCCTTGGTCTGGTACCGCCAGGCGTCCATCAGCGGGAGGCTCCGCGGGGTCGCGTCGGCACGGTCGGCCAGCTGGGCCGCGCGGAACACCGGTGTCTCCTCGATCGCCAGCCGCATGTAGAGGCCGATGCCGACCAGGACGGCACTGAACAGGAAGGGAATCCGCCACCCGTACTCGAGGAAGACCTCGTTGGTGTCGCCGAGCAGGGTGCCGGTGACGAGGAACGTGGCACTGGAGAGGATGAAGGCCACCGCGGGGCCGAGTTGCGGGAACATCGCGTAGAGACCGCGCTTGCCCGGGGGTGCGTACTCCGCCGTCAGCAGTGTGGCGCCCGCCCACTCGCCGCCGACGGCGAATCCCTGACCGAAACGCAGCAGCACCAGCAGGATCGGGGCCGCGACCCCGATCGTCGCGGCACCGGGCAGCAGGCCGATCAGGAACGTCGAGACACCCATCAGGATGAGCGTGGAGATCAGCGTCTTCTTACGTCCGATCCGGTCACCGTAGTGGCCGAACAGCATCGCACCCACGGGCCTGGCGACGAACGCGACGGCGAAGGTCGCGAAGGAGGCGACGGTGCCGGCGGTGGAGCCGAGGGCGGGAAAGAACACCGTGGGGAACACCAGGGCTGCGGCGGTGCCGTAGATGAAGAAGTCGTAGAACTCGATGGTCGTGCCGATGCCGCTGGCGATGGCCACCTTGCGGACACTGGTACCGCCCTGGCGCACCGGTGTGGGGGCATGGGGGGCGCCCGCACCCGAGTTGGAGACTGTGGTCACTCGATTCCTCCGTGGTCCGTGGGGAACACCCTGGTGGGCGTATCCCGGATGAGAGGAAAAGTAGTGATCCGGCTCACTGCGTCACCACCCCCGAATAGGGGGGTGGTGACGCGTGTCACGTCACTCGGCGGTGCCGGACGCGCCGAGCAGCTCCTTGCGGAGTTCGGTCCACACGGTGGCGTACGAGTCGATCACGGGTTCCGAGATCCACTTCGTCTCCCCCGCAGCCACTTTCGCGAGGGCGTCGGCGAACAGGTCCTGGTAGCGGGACAACCGGGGCACGAACGCCGACAGGTCGTCGAACACGACCGACGCCCGGCGGTCCAGGTCGGCCAGCTGATCGGCGTCGGCCGAATCGATCAGTCCGACGAACTCCTCATGGAACGGCACGAAGCTCTCGTACACCTCCGCGATGGAGTCCTCGTCGATGGACACCCGCTCGGCGTCGAGCTGATCCTCGAGCTCCGACAGTCCGGCCTCGGTCAGACCGATCCGGCCCTCCGAGACTTCCCGCGCCTTGCCCTGGGTCAGCAGCGCGTCGTAGGCGGCCTGCGCGGACGCGGCGCTCACACCGAGATGCTCGTCCAGAACAGCCGCGCTGACCTGCTCTTTCAACCGGACCGCCTGCAGCAGGGCCAACTCGTCCACATTGCCAGCGAAGGCCATAGATCTCTCCTCAGATCTCTCCTCGTCACACCCCGTCCAGGGCGGTTCTCCGCAGGCCCGGTCGGACCTGCCGCCCTTTAGCCTGGAAGCACCGATTGGTATGAGCGGCTGAGAGTGTCATAAAGGCGAAATGCCCTGTCGTAGTGGAAGAATAGGACTTCTCTAGGGTCGGATTCAGCCACACAGAAGGACATCTCGCGGATGCAACTATCTCACACCCGACCCGTCGCCGCGGCCAGGTTCGACGACCCCAATCTCGTGGCGACCGCCGGCCTGGTGCCGGTGATGGCATTGGCCCAGGCCAGCGGCCTGCTCACCCTCGCCGACGAGCACCTGAGCGTGCCGACGGACAAGGGTGCCAACCCGGGCCGCAAGGTCGGGTCCCTGGTCGGTGGGATGGTCGCCGGCGCCGACAGCATCGCCGACCTGGCACTGTTGCGGCACGGGGCGATGGGGACCGTCTTCGACCGGCCGTACGCACCGTCGACGCTGGGATCGTTCCTCCGTCAGTTCACCTTCGGGCACGTGCGGCACTCGATGCCGTCGCCTCGAGGTTCCTGTGCGCTCTCGCCCAGCGATCACCGCTGGTTTCGGGGATCGGCACCGGCCGGGTGCTGGTCGATATCGACGACACGATCATCGAAGTTCATGGTCACGGCAAGCAGGGTTCCGGATACGGGTACTCCGGGGTCCGCGGTCTGAACGCACTGCTCGCTACAGTCACCACCGACACCTGCGCGCCGGTGATCGTGGGGCAGCGCCTGCGCCGGGGTGCCTGCGGCTCGCCGCGCGGGGCCGCCCGGATGGTTGCCGACGCCCTGGCCACCGTCGACCGCCTCCGCACGGCGGCCACCGATCCAGCCACTGACGCAGCCACGGACGCCACGGACGTACCGAAGGCACTGGTTCGGGTCGACTCCGCGTTCTACGGATACCCCACCCTCGGCGCCGCGATCGCAGCCGGAGCCGACGTCTCGGCGACCGTACGCCTGACCTCCACCATCAAGGGAGCGATCGAATCGATCGACGACGACAACGCCTGGACGCCGATCGAATACACCGACGCCGTCTACGACGAGGACACCGAACAATGGATCTCGCGTGCGGAGGTCGCCGAGATACCGTTCACCGCGTTCGCCTCCCAGAAGAACGCACACCGGATTCCGGGGCGTCTGGTGGTGCGGCGCATCCCCGACCTGCGACCGAAGAGGGACCCGGGCCAAGGTGAGCTGTTCGATATCTGGCGGTTCCACGCGTTCTTCACCACCACCGACTCCGACGAGGTCGGTACCGTCGCCGCGCGGACAAGCTGCACCGTGAGCACGCGATCGTCGAGCAGGTGAACGCGGATCTGAAGAACTCCGCGCTCGCGCATCTGCCCTCGGGCCGGTTCACCGCGAACGCCGCCTGGCCGGTCTGCGCGGTGATGGCCTTCAATCTCACCCGCGCCGCCGGCACCCTCACCGACGACCCGAAGCTGGTCAAAGCGACCACCGGGACCATCCGGCGGACCGTGGTCGCGGTGCCCGCACGCATCGCCTCCTCCGCCCGGAAGTTGACGCTGCACCTACCCACACATTGGCCCTGGGAAACAGGATGGATAGCCCTGTTCGACAACGCATTCGGGCGCTCCGATCCGATCATCGTCTAACACCCGCGATACCTGTCCAGCATCGACGCGAAAGCTCCAGTGGAACAACCCGATACGAGAGATCGGACGATCACCCATGCCCGCACCCCACCCGCTGCCGCACAGCGACACTCACGGCGACCCCATCAGCTGATCGGTGCATTCGGGTTTAGAGGAATGACATCGACGCCGGACCGAGCAGTGGTGACGCGGGAACAGTTTCACCGTCCCGCACGAGGCTCATGCCTGGGGATCGGCGCCGAGCAGCGCTCTCGCCTGAAGGATCGCCTGTTCGACGTCGTCGTCAAGATTTGCGGCGGGCAGTGAACCGAGTTCGCCGCGGAGCAGTCCGACGTCCTTGAGCAGCAAGTCGTACTGGACGTCGACGAGGTTATCGCTCATCCAGCTCTGGCCGGTCGACACGCCGATCACCTCGAAAAGGCCCTTGGCCGGTACCCCGTGCTCGGCCGCGAGGTTGAGCATCCGCGCGGTGGCGGCCAGGTTGTAGGTGGCCAGCGCGTTGTTGAGGAGTTTCACCAGGGCCGGCTGCCCGTAGGACTCCATCGAGAAGACGCGGCCAGAGATGTCGGCCAGCAGCCGGTCCTCCGCGGGGGTGGTGGCGGGTCCGGCGAGGAAGATGGTCATCGAGCCTTGACGGGCACCCTGGGGGCCACCCGAGACGGGGGCCTCGAAGACGCGCCAGTTGCCCGGGGCCGAGGACATGATCTTCCGGGCGTCCGCGGGCGCGAGCGTGGTGTGGACGAAGACGGTCAGCGGCCGCGCGGTGTGGTCCTGGAGCGCCGTGAACACGGACGAGACCTGGTCCGCCAGCCGCACCGCGACGTGAACGCCGTCCACGGACGGCCAGTCGAGTGCCGCCAGGTCGCTGCCGGCCGGCGACGCGGTCTCCTCCGACCACTCGCGGATGCGCTCCGCGTTGAAGTCGTAGCCATAGGCTTCCTGCCCCAGCTCGGCGAGATGTGCGCCGATGTTTCCGCCGATGGGTCCGAGTCCGATTACCAAGTGCATGAGCGTTCCTCGAGTGTGAGAGAGAAGGTTGTGCGAGAAGGTGCCGGACCGGCATAGCAAGTCATCGAGCTGTCGGCGGGTTCGGCGGGCGTCATGAGGACGCCGGTGTGGGCGAAATCGGCTCAGTCCGTCGGGGATTCCGCGTCGAGACCCCGCTCTGCCATGACCTGCTTGACGAGGGTCAGGCCGTTGAGCACGCGCGGGAACCCGATGTAGGGGATGCACTGGATCAGGGCCCCGACGATCTTCTCTTTGGTCAGGCCCACGTTGAAGCCGGTGTTGATGTGCAACTTCAACTGGGGTTCGGTGCCCAGGGCGACCAGCGTGGAGATGGTCACCATCGTCTGCTCCTGCTGGGTCAGGCTGGTTCGGGAATAGATATCTCCGAAGGCGAAGGAGACGATGTAGTCGGACAGGTCCGCGTCCAGGCTCTTGTAGGACTCCACGAGCTTGACGTGGTCGAAGGTGTTCGTGTGCTCGGGTGAGACGAGCTCCATCATGCGGTCGAGGCCGCGCTGGTAGCGATCTGTGGTCATGGGGGATTCCTCTTCGATGTGCCGATAGGCGACGAGCCGTAGCGATAAAACGCTACGTTGCGTAGCGATGTTAGCATCTGCCTGCGGACAATGGAAAGGGCGACCGAAGTGAAATTCTCCAAGGCGGGCGGCGGCGGAACACCCCGGAGCGCAGGATCCGGGCACGACAAACGGCGCGCCCGGACGGAGCGGACGGTCCTCGACGCCACACGGGAATTGCTCGCGGAGAACGGATTCGGCAACCTGACGGTCGAAGGCGTGGCGGCCCGGTCGGGAGTAGCGAAGACCACGATCTACCGGCGGTACCGGTCCAAGAACGATCTGGCACTGGCTGTCCTGCTGGACATGGTCGATGAGGTGAGCACCCAGCCGTATCGTGCGGACACGTGGTCCGAACTGGTGATCCTGGTCGACCGGACCGTCGAGCTCATGTGCACCTCTCTGATGGGCCTGGTCATGAAGGGTCTGGTGTCGGAGGTCGCTGCGGATCCTGAGCTCGCACGTGTCTACCGGGACCAGGTGGTGAGCCACCGGTTGGCGGACGTGAGCGCGCTGGTGGAACGCGGCATCTCCAGAGGAGAGTTGAGGGCTGACCTCGACTCCGAAATGGTCACCGCTCTGTTGCTCGGCCCCATCTATTACCGGTTCTTCCTGAGTGGCGCGCCCATGGACGACGGTTTTGGGCAACGGCTGGTCACCACACTGCGCCCCTCTTTCGCATCCTGATCTGGAGCAGTCCAGAACGGCCGCAGTGCACCGCTCCTCGGCTGATGCCACCCGAGGTGCGGTGCACTGATCAAGCAAAGCCGCTCCTATTGAGCGATGTAGCCGCCGTCGACGACGACTTCGGACCCGGTCATGAACGACGATTCCTCCGAGGCCAGGAACAGCACCACGGTGGACACCTCCTCCGGCTGGGCCGCGCGGCCCAGGATGGTGGTGCCCAAGAGGGCCTTTTCCCCTTCGGGATCGGCCAGGATGTCGTTTGTCATCGCAGTGGCAATGACCCCCGGGTGCACAGAGTTCACGCGAATCCCGAACTCTTGCAGGTCCACTGCAGCGGCCTTCGTCAGAGTCCGCACGGCACCCTTCGATGCCTCGTAGGCGGCCGCATTGGGCGCGCCGATGATCCCGTACATCGATGAGATGTTGACGATCGACGGCGCCTTAGACTCTTTCATCGCAGGGATGATCGTCTTGCAGCCCAGGTACGTGCCCTTGGCGTTGACCGCGAAGATGCGGTCCCACACGTCTTCCTCGGTGTCCTGCAGTGACTTGAAGGCGAGGATGCCCGCATTGTTCACCAGGATGTCGACGCGGCCGTGGGCCTGGACGGCATGGTCGACGACTACCTTCCAGTCGGCCGAACTCGAGACGTCGTGCTGCACGAAAGACGCAGTTCCGCCGTCCTTCTCGATCAGCTTGACGGTCTCCCTGCCACCCTCGACGTCGATGTCGGTGACGACGACGGCGGCACCTTCTTTCGCCAACAGCTGGGCGTGCGTGCGTCCCATGCCTGTGGCACCACCGGTCACGACGGCGATTTTGCCTTCAACACGTTTCTTGGTCATTTCGTTCCCTTCGGATTTCGAACCAGCTTCTTGTTGGCAAACTCGTTGAAGCCGAACTTGGCGAGCTCGCGGCCGAACCCCGACCCCTTGACGCCGCCGAACGGCAGGTCCGGCGAACTCTTGCTGGTGCCGTTGATCCACACCATGCCGGTCTCGAGCTCCTCGGCCACGCGGTCGGCTTTTTCCGGGTCCGAGGTGAACACGCTGGACGAGAGGCCGAACGGGGAGTCGTTGGCCAGGTCGATCGCCTCGTCCATCGACCCGACGCGGTACACGACCGCCACCGGACCGAACAACTCCTCACGGAACGCACGCATCTCACGCGTGACACCCGCCAGGACGGTGGGCGGGTAATACGCCCCGGCCCCCTCCGGCCGGTTACCACCCAAGAGGGCCTCGGCTCCACGGGAGATCGCGTCCTGGACAAGCTCGTCGAGTTCCTCGACCCCCGCGTTCGACGCCATCGGTCCGAGCTTCGTCTCGGGGCTGGTCGGGTCGCCGGGCTGCCAGCCGGCCATCCCGTCGACGAATTTCTGCACGAACTCCTCGTACACACGTTCCTCGACGAGGAACCGCTTCGACGCGGTGCAGGCCTGCCCTCCGTTACCGAGCCGCCCGACGACGGCGGCGGCCGCCGCCGCCTCGACATCGGCGTCGTCGAGGACGATGAACGGGTCCGAGCCGCCGAGTTCGAGCACGCATTTCTTCATGTGCCGGCCTGCGACCTCGCCGACGGCGGACCCGGCCTTCTCGGATCCGGTCAGCGACACACCCTGGACACGGGAATCCGCAACGGTATTCGCGACCTGAGCGGAGGAGATGAAGGCGTTGAGGTACACACCCACGGGCAACCCGGCCTCGGCCAGCACCCGTTCGATGGCGAGGGCGGACTGCGGGCAATTCCGCGCATGCTTGAGGATGATCGTGTTGCCCAACGCGATATTCGGGGCGGCGAAACGGGCCACCTGGTAGTAGGGGTAGTTCCACGGCATGACCCCGACCAGCGGGCCGATCGGCTCGGTGCGCACGACGGCCGTGCCCGGCCCTGTGATGTCGAGGGGCTCGTCCGCCGTGTACTCCTCCACGTGGTCGGCGTAGAACTGGTAGATCGACGCGACCAGCGCCACCTCCCCCTTGGCCTGCGCGATCGGCTTGCCCATTTCCAGGGTGAGGACCTTCGCCAGCTCTTCGGCCTGCTCCCGGTGGATCTCGGCGGCCCGCGTGAGAACAGCGCGGCGCTGCTCCAACGGCGTGGTGCGCCAGGCGCGGTATGCCGCCGTGCTGCGTCCGATGAGATCGTCCAGTTCCGTATCCGAGATCTCCGGGTACTGGGCGATCTGATCCCCGGTGACCGGGTCGATGGTGGTGTACACACCCATGGGTGTTCTCCTGTGTGGTTGAGACGGGGCCGGGTGCCATCGGTCCGGTGGCACCCGGCGGTGCTCGACGAGGACTGTGGCGTCAGGCCGAGATGGTGTCGGCGGATTTCAGCGCGAAGCCGCGGTAACCGTCGGCGGTGACGTCGGCAAGGACGCTGCGGTAGTTGCCCAGGCCACCCAGATAGAACAGGACACTGGGCTTCTTGCCCGGGATGTTCGCGCCGAAGATCCACGAGTCGACCTTCGTGAATACCGTCATGTTGGCGATCTCGGTGCAGGTCTCGGTCCATTCGGCCTCGGCCTCCGGCGTGGGCTCGATCGCACGCAGCCCGGTACGTTTGGCGTAGTCGATGGTGTCGCTGATCCACTCGACCTGCGTCTCGATGCTCGGCGGCAGGTTCGTGAACGGGCCGTTGGGACCCAAAATCATGAACCAGTTGGGGAACTTCGCGGTGGAGATGCCCAGATAGCTGGTGGGCTGCCCGTCCCAGTGGTCGTTGATGTTCAGGCCGCCCCGGCCGCGGATCTCCATCCGCCGGTAATTGCCATCCACCGCATCGAACCCGGTCGCGAAGACGAGCACGTCCAGCTCGTGCAGGACCCCGTCCTCGGTCACCACACCCTTGGCGGTGACCTCGCGGATCGAATTCTCCTTGATAGCGACGGCCTCGACGTTCGGCCGGTTGAAGACCTGGAAATAGCCGTCGTCACAGAGCGGGCGCCGGGCGAACAGGCCGGTCGGCATCAGTTTGCGGGCCGTCTCCGGGTCCTCGATCGTCTCGGCGATCTTGGACCGGATGAACGAGGCCGCGGTCTCGTTGGCCTCCTCGTCCGTGGCAATGTCACCGAAGGTGGCGAACATGAACCGGAAACCGCCTCCATGCTGCCAGGCCTCCTCGTAGACGCGGTTGCGCTCCTCCTCGGAGACGCTCATCGCCGGCACGGCAGACTCCTCGAAGCCGAAGGCCACCGACGAACCCTTGACCTGCGTCCAGATCCCCTCGTACTCCGCCTTGACCGCATCGATCTGCTCCGCGGTCACGGGACGCTTACCAACGGGAACGGAGTACTGCGGGGTCCGGACGAACACGGTGAGGTGCTCGACCTCCGGCGCCAGGGCCGTGATGACCTGCTGGCCGGTGGAACCGGTACCGATCACCCCGACCCGGCGGCCGGCAAGGCTCTTGCCCTCGGGCCAGGCGGCGGTATGGATGGTCTCGCCCTCGAACGTGTCCAGACCGGGCAGGTTCGGGAAGTTGATGGCGGAGAGCAGTCCGACGGCGTTGACGACATAGGTGGCCCGGTACACGGCGCCGGTATCGGTGGTGACCTCCCACAGGCCCTCGTCGTCCAGGTAGATCGCAGACTTGACCTCGGTGCCGAAGCGGAAGTGGCGGCGCAGGTCGAAACGGTCGACGACACCCTCGAGGTACTCGAGGATCTCGGGCTGGGTGATATACGTGTGCTTCCAGGTGCCGTCCTGCAGCAAATCCTCGTCGAAAGAGAAACGGTAGACGTGGCTTTCCGTATCGGAGAGGGCGCCCGGGTAGCGGTTCCAGTACCAGGTCCCGCCGGGACCGTCCGCCTTGTCGAAACCGACCGTGGTGAGGCCGAGTTCGTTGTGCAGCTTGTGGACGGCGTAGATCCCACCGAAACCGGCGCCGATGACAACGGCGTCGACGGTGCGCAAAGAGGTCTGGGCAGACATGGCGAACTCCTGTGTCGTTCTGATGCAGGGAAAGAAGTGGTGAAAGATGAAGGGGGCCGGGTAGTTACGTGCGGTACCAGGCGGCGAGCTTCTCGAACTCCTCGGCCACGAGGGCGGAACGTCCGGCCAGGAACGGGTAGACGTGCTGCTGGCCCTCCCCGATGGACAGGGTGACATCCACACCTGCCGCCCTGGCGCGCTCCTCCACACGGGTGGCGTTGTCGAAGAGCGATTCGACGCTGCCGGCTGTGACGTACAGCCGCGGGAAGCCGGTGAAGTCGGCGTGCAGCGGGTTGGCCAGCGGGGTCGTCGGGTCGATCGTGTCCCCGAGGACGCCGGCGATCATGCCTTCGAGCAGTTCCGGGGTGATCAGGGCGTCGGTCTCGTTGTTGGTGGCAAGCGTCTCGCCCTTGTTCTCCATGTCGAGCCACGGGGAGAAGGCGATGACCCCGCCGGGGCCTTGCTTGTCCTGTTCCTTCAGGGCCAGCGCGATGGCGATGGCGAGGTTGCCGCCGGCGGAATCACCGATGGTGGTGATGCCCTGCGGGGCGATGCCGGAGGCTACGAGCGCATCGAACGCGGCCACCCCGTCCTCGACCTGAGCCGGGTGCTGGAACTCGGGGGCCCGGCGGTAGTCCAGCACGAAGCTGACGGAGCCGAGCGCCTTGGCGACGTGGGCGGCGAGCTTGCGGTGGCTGGCCGCCGAGCCGACGGCGAACCCGCCGCCGTGCGTGTAGAGGAGCACCTCGGACGTGTCCGCTCCCTCCGGCAGGCACCAGATGCCGGGAACTCCGCCGACGGTGTCCTCGCGATACGTCACGCCCTCCGGCTCGACCGTCGGCTGGTGCCACTCGTCGAACAGGGAACGGAACAGGCGCATGGTCAGGTCCGGCGTCGCCGCCATGATCTGGGACCAATCGGCGTAGAGGTCGCGCAGCACGTCCCGGCCTTCGGCATCGGTGGACGTGGCGTTGGGCTGTTCGGAGATGTTGGTGGTCATGGTTGCCTTCGTCTCGGTGTCGGACCAGGTGAGATGCCTCGTCCGCTTTGTTACCCATCTGCCGCGGCCGTCCCGATGTGATGGCCGCCACGGCGCTTGGGTCAACGGTAGGACTTGGTCCCACCCCAATCGTGTTCCGATGTGAAACACTCCGCGCCCGGAACTTGGGCACATGATGAGGAGATCCCTGACAGCCACACTGAATGAGGTGCCCCCGATGCATGCATTTGCCGTCCTCCCCGACGACACCACGATCCACGACCTGGATATTCTGAACTGCCCTGGATCGAGTGGAGACTCCGGTTCAGGCCACCTCAGGGGTTGAGGCGGCGGTGGGACGCTGTTCACGATAGCGGGTCTCGTACTCGATCGGCGACAGGTAGTCGATCGAGGAATGCAGCCGGTCCGCATTGAACCACCGCACCCACTCGGCGGTTTCCCGCTCCACCTCGGCCCGACCGCTCCACGACGCGGCACGGTCGATCAGCTCGGTTTTGTAGAGACCGATCGTCGATTCCATCAATCCGTTGTCGAGGGCGTCCCCGACGCTGCCGATCGAGCCCGCGATGCCCGATTCGGTCAGCGCGTCGACGAAGATCCGTGAGGTGTATTGGGCGAGTTCAACCGGTCGATGCAACACCGGGCTACTGGAGTGAGCGTAGCTGTTCGTCAAAGACCTCGGCGGGGGTTTTCCATCCGAGGACCTTCCGCGGCCTGTTGTTCACAGCCAAGGCGACCGCCTCGAGGTCCTCGACGTTCCACCGAGAGAGGTCGGTTCCCTTCGGGAAGTACTGCCGCAACAGACCATTCGTGTTCTCGTTCGTCGGTCGCTGCCACGGCGAGTGCGGATCGGCGAAGAACACCCTCGTACCGGTATCGAACGCGAACTGGGCATGACCGGAGAGCTCCTTCCCGCGGTCCCAGGTGAGAGTCTTGCGGAGCTGTCCGGGGAGTCCCGTCATCGAGGCCGTCAGAGCGGCGTTCATCGCGACGGCGCCGTAACCGCCGAGCGATGTACCGTTCTTCACGGGTGGTTTCTCGCCCCAGCCCTCCAGCCGAGGAAGATGCACGAGGAGTGTGGATCGGCTGCTGCGCTCGACGAGCGTGCCGATCGCGGACCGGCCCGTCCCGATGATCAAATCACCCTCCTTACGTTGTAGCGGTGGGCGATATCAGGGTCCGGATATAGGGTCTTGATCGCTCTCCTTGGGACAGCGGGTATGGCTGAGATCTCCCTGCCGCGTCGACGGCTCACTGGGAATGGCCGCCCGCTGTCCTGCTGTCAGCTCGACCGCTCATTGAGACTCGCGCACCGATCGTTGGGTAAGGACGTGCCGGCGTGGCTGTCAGGCAAGGAGGCACCACGCAAGACGACGACGGGAGGGATTTCGTGAGCGAGCTATGGGTTGGGGTCGATGCCGGTAAACGCGCCCACCACTGCGTCGCGATTGACGCAGCAGGTGCCGTGGTCTTGTCCAAGAGGGTCGACAACGACGAGAGCGCCCTACTCGACCTGATCGCGGCAGTGCTCACCATGGCGGACGGCGACCCCGTGGTGTGGGCCACCGACCTCAATACCGGTGGGCCGGCGCTGTTGATCGCTGTACTCGAAGCGCACGGCCAGCAGGTGCTCTACATTCCTGGGCGGATCGTGCACCACGCGGCGGCGACGTATCGCGGGGACGGCAAAACCGACTTGTTGACCGAACTATCGGGCCGGTCTTTTGGAAGGTGCGTGCGGGGTTCGACTGGGCTCGCTAGGTTCGCTTCTCATGACCGACGACGGGGATGTGCCGCGGGAGTTCTCCGGGTTGGTGGTGCCGCTGCTGGGGTCGCTCGAGGCGACAGGAGATCTGTTCGAGCCGTATCAGCTCGTTGACGGCGATGGCGCGGTGGTCGTGCCGGTCGCGGTGTTCTTCGCCGAGTTGGGGGCATGCGGGCGTCCGGCGACGACGCAGCGTTCGTATGGGATGGATCTGTTGCGCTGGTTCCGCTTCTTGTGGGCGCTCGGGGTGGGCTGGGATCAGGCGACTCGGATCGAGGCACGTGATTTTTGCCGCTGGTTGCAGGTCGCGGTCAAGCCGCACCGTCGGCATTGGCGTTATCCCGACGGTGATGCCCCGCAGTCGGGTGGGCAGCGGACCGCATCGGGGTCGAATGCGGTGACCGGCAAGGCTGTTCGCGGTGACCGGTACGAGGCGGCGACGGTTGCGCACTGTGAGAGCGTTATCTATAGGTGTTGTAAGGCGTGAGGCACGTGCGAAGCGCGTGCTCTTCTCTACGTCACTGAGAGGTATCTGCTAGGTGTCTGTCACATCTGTTACGTCTGTCTTTACGCAAAGATTCAGAGCTGAACGTGCCGTGTCTCCGACCGATGAGACCGTCGCGTGGGTTGTCGTCTCGGACTCGTACGAGATCCACCGCCAGGCGTCGACGTATCTGGAGTCGTTGCGGGCCAGGGACTGTTCGCCGAACACCGAGCGCGTGTATGCGGGCCGGCTCGCCCTGTATCTGTCGTATTGCGCTGCGCACGGCCTGGACTGGGCTGCACCGGGCTTCATCGCTCTGACGCGGTTCTTGCACTGGCTCGTGAAGGAGCCACTACCGCCACGGGGCCGGCGGGCCAGTACCAGGCCGCGCTACCGGGAGAAGTCGACCGCGAATCACATTCTGACGACGGTGGGTGAGTTCCTGAAGTTCTGTGTCCCGTTCGGATGGGTCGAGCCCGCGACGGCGGCGATTCTGTCCGAGACCAAGTACCTGTCGTTCCTTCCGCCCGGATACAGCGCGGGCGAGGACGAGCAGTTCCGGACAGTCGAGACCAAGACGATCAGGTACCGGGTCGCGGTACCGGGCTACGAGTGGCTGAGCGACGAACAGTTCGGGCAGCTGGTCGCGTTGACAGTGCGGGCCCGGGACCGCTTCCTGGTTTATCTGCTCGGGGCCACCGGCATGCGGATCGGTGAGGCCCTGGGCCTGCACCGCCAGGACATGCATCTGCTGCCGGACTCCTCGGTGCTGGGCTGCCAAGTCCCTGGCGCACACGTGCATGTGCGGCGGCGGATGAACACCAACGGCGCGTTGGCGAAAGCCCGCAGCCCACGGTGGATCCCGACCGACGCGGACGTGGCCAGCTTGTACTCCGACTACGTCTACGAGCGCGAACAGGTCCCAGAGGCCGCACAGAGCGAGATGGTGTTCGTCAACCTCTTCAAGGACCCGCTCGGGCAGCCGATGAAGTACCCGAACGCGAAAGACCTCTTCAACCGCCTGGCCGCCAAAGCCGACTTCGCCGCCCGCCCCCACATGCTTCGGCACACCGCCGCCACACGGTGGAAGCGCAACGGCACCCCCGACGACGTGACGCAGAACCTCATGGGGCACGTCTCCTCGTCCTCGATGGCTCCTTACGTCCACGCCACCGACACCGACAAGCGCGAGGCCGTTGAGCGGCTCACCGCCCTGCGGAAGGACCGCTCATGACCACCGCCCCCGAGTTGATCGAGCACCTCACACCACCCGCGGCACAACATGACGCTCGCCTGGAAGACTGGCGAACCTACCTCGCCGGCCGCATCGACCCCGACTGGCGCACAGACGAGTGGGATGCGGCTCTGTGGCTGTTCACCGGTGACCTGGACAACCCGCGAACCGTCTCCTACAGGTGTTGGACACCCGAATGCCCACGAGTGAATGCTGCCGCCAACATGAGGTGCAGGAGTTGCGAGAAAGCCTTCGCGCGAAGGGGGCTGAGTGTGGAGGAGTTCGACGCTACTTATATCCCCACCACAAGGCTCGAAGCCTACAAGGCGCCTGACCAATGTGTGGCCGGCCCTGAAAATGGCCGGTGCCAACGACGGGTATCGGTGCGTGGGCTCTGCAGATCTCATTACAGCCTTTGGGTCGCAACGTTCAAGCGGGAGAGGATAGAGGACTCCGACCGGAATCTGGCCATCTGGGCTGGCACGGCGCAAGGCTACGAACTACGGCCCCCGTGCTCGGTGCTCGGATGCTTCACGGAGTCCTCAGTCAGTGCGGGTCTATGTCCAACTCACTACGGCCGCTGGATGAAGAGCAACGCCGAGACACGAGGGGCAGTTGAGAACTGGGCTAGTCGACAGGCCCCTTACTTGATGGGAAATCAGATATCCCTGGCCCCGTTGCTACCCACAATGCGGCTTGAGGTGCTGTTCGCACTGCAGCAGCGGGATGCAGCCAGCAGGAAACTGGACCCGAGGGCCACACGATCGATCGTGTCCCGGGTTGTCAATCTACCCAGTCTTGTGCTCGCCCCTCCGGGGAGCGTCTCTCCAAATATGTTCGGCCGAACTACGAGTGTCATAGCCCATTTCCATGAAATGCTTCGGCATCTGCGTCTGGCCTTCGACCATTTCAACGGCATCGACCCCACCGAGCGGATTGTATGGGACCTGTCAGCGCTAGGGATAGGTTCGGCAACCGGTATCCGGGCTCGCCGCAATGCAGGAACGGCGGATTTTGCCGAGATTCAGCAACCATGGCTGCAGGCGGTCGTGATGCAGTGGGCCCGCAGCAGCAATCCCACCGGCTCCAAGCTGGCCACGCGTATCTCAGCGTGCATGGTGGCCTCCAAGGTCCTGACGCTTCGGCCAGGCGGAGGGATGGAACCCTCCGAGCTGGGATTCGCGGACATGACTGCCGTCGTTGCGGCCTTTCGCATACTGCTCAGAAAAGACGGAAACCCCTACAGCGAGAAGCGCCGGCACACCGCGCTTTCGAGCTTCTGGCAGGTTCTGGATTTCGGGCGCCTCGCAGGGATGCTCGATACTCTTCCGGCCCTGTTTGGTCGCCACCCTGAGCATCGAATCGCATTGCCTGAAATCAACGAAGACGAGATCGGAAAGGCGGTGCCCGAGACAGTGATCGCCCAACTTGACCGCTCGCAGGAAACGCTGGGTGATGGTACTTTCAACGGCTCCATGACTGCCGAAGACGTCAAGGAGATGTGTCGTACTCTTTACGCATTGATGCGAGATACGGGCCGCCGTCCCAACGAAATAGTTTCCCTGAAGATGGGGTGCCTGGAGAAGGTCGACGGCCACTACAACCTAATTTGGGACAACAATAAGGGTAAGCGGCTACGGCGGCGACTTCCCATCGATATCGAATCAGCGGGAATCATCCAGAAATGGCAAGCCACACGGGCATCCCTGGACGGTTTCGCGCACGGAGACGGCTACCTCTTTCCCGCCGCAACAGAGCGCAAAGAGACCGCACATTTGGGATCGGACTTCCTCTCCAGGATGCTCCGATCTTGGGTAGATACTCTTCCTCATCTGGACTCTGAGACACCTGGCCCAGACGGCGGCGCGTTGCCGTTTGAGCGGCCACTGATATTCCCTTACGCATTTCGCTTCGCGTTCGCGCAACGCTGTGCGGATGCCGGAATTCCGCTGGACATACTCAGAGAATTCATGGATCACAAAGACCCCAAAACAACACTTGGATACTACAAAGTCTCACTGAACCGGAAGCGGGCGGCGGTGGAACTGGTGCGCAAGCACGCCGTGGACCGTGGCGGACGCCCGGCGCCGATGCCATCGATGGCCGCCTACGAGCGAAGTTCCGTGGCGGCACCGTTCGGCGGCTGCGCTGAACCCAGCAACGTCAAGGCTGGCGGGAAGGCATGCCCGCTTCGCTTCCGTTGCGCCGGCTGCGACTTCTACCGGCCCGACCCGTCCTATCTACCCGTCATCGAGGACCACATCCGCACGCTGAAAGCCGAACGGGAGACCGCCGAAGCGTTGGACGCCGCGGCCTGGGTGACAGGGAACATGAATGACGAGATCGACGCCTACAAACGCGTCGCCGCCAACATGAAGAGAAAGATGGAGGAGTTGACCGCAGACGAGCGGGCCGAGATCGAGGAGGCGAGCAAGATCCTTCGCAAGACCCGGGCCGCGAACGGCCGCACCCTGTTTCCCCTGACCGTCGTCCAGCCGAACGGGGAAACACTGTGAGGGACAAGCGA
Organism: Rhodococcus sp. 4CII; assembly: GCF_014256275.1. Taxonomy (NCBI): domain Bacteria; kingdom Bacillati; phylum Actinomycetota; class Actinomycetes; order Mycobacteriales; family Nocardiaceae; genus Rhodococcus; species Rhodococcus sp. 4CII. Next base: position 197,460 of record NZ_JACCFE010000004.1, on the reverse strand, counting down.
GTACCGGCCGAAGTCCTCAAGGAAGCCCGGCGTCGAGACAGCCAGGCCAAGCGGACCAAAGTCCTCGCAGTCCTCCAGGACATGGTCGCCCGCGGCGAAGCGGTCACCTTTGCGACGGTCGCCAAGCAGGCCGGGGTATCGAACTGGCTGGTCTACGCCGAAGGCGTCCGCGAGCACATCGAGGCCGCCCGCACACGACAGGCCACGCAGCCGCAAAAGGCCCCCACGGGATCCGCGGTGGGTGCAGCCGGCCTCAAGACCGACCTGGCCCTGGCGCGGCACGAGATCGCCGAACTACGACATGAGCGAGACCAGCTCAAGGACGTCGTCCGACGGCAGCTGGGGCACCAGCTCGATCAGGTCGGCACGAGCGAACTCGTCGCACGCGTCGACGAACTGACCTGCCAGAACAGCGAACTCACAGCGAGAGTAGACGCCCTCCAGCGCAGCAACACCGACCTGCAGGAGAAGCTCACCGAGTCGGAGGACGATCTCCAAGCAGCCCGCACAAGCCTGCGAAGGATGATCCGCACACGGCCGGCCCCGTCCCCCGCCAGCACGTGACTCAACCGCCCAGCCATACAGGCACATCGCTCTATGGCTGGGCGTGGCGTGCCTAATGTGCCTGCAAAGAGCGCAACCGGTTTACCTGCAAGAAGACTTGACACCTATAGATAAAGAGCGTGTTGCGTGGCTTCTACGACTTCCATCTGGAGGCGGGCACTGGGCCGATGGTCAATCCGTTCCCATTGTCTCGGCAGCGCCGCGCAGGTCGGACTCATGCGCACCACAACCCGATGGATCCGTTCCCCGGGCAACGCAGCGGCCGGTATCGGCCGAAGGTCGTGACGCGGGCGCCGCGCTGCATCCCGGACGCCCGGTTCGATGAGCTGTTCGCACAGCTGGGTTCGCACCGTGACCGGGCACTGGTCGCGTTCTGGGCCAGTCGTTTGTTGCGGACCTTGCGGGCCTTGACGTAGTGCGATCGGCCTGATGACATTGTCACCGGCGCTGTGCCGGCGTACGAGCGAAGGTTGTTCGGGTGGGTGAATCGTTCAGGGTCGTCGCCGATTTCGCCGAGGACTCGAGCGGCCAGGACGGGGCCCAGGCCGGGCGCCGACCGCAGAATAGCGGCTTGCGGGTGCGCTTCGAACTGCTGCCCGAGCTGCGCCTCGAGGGCGTCGACGGCTTCTCGCATCGCCACCAGGACGGCGATCAGCCCGGTGGCGGTGTGGCCGTATGCGGTCTCGACTTGCGGGGGTTGCCGCAAAGCCGGTGCCCGCAGGAGGGTGAGGATCTGCTCGGCCAGGGCAGGGTGGTTGCCGCGACCCGAGCGTTGCAGCAGGGTAACGACGCGGCGGCTTGTCAGCTTGGCCGCAGCCGCGGGTGTCGGGACCGCCGCGAGCACAGTCGTCGCCGCGCGATGCTTGAGATTCGGGAATGCCTGCACCGCTTGTGGATAGAATTCCAGTAGCAATGAGCGGAGTCGGCTGACCGTTTGATTCAGCGCCCACACCGCCTCCTGATGTTGACGTGCGAGCGTCTTCACCGCGCGCCCCTGCTCGCTGATGGCCGGTAGCGGCCTGTGCATGTGCCGGTCGGTTCGCAGTACGTGCGCGAGGACCGCGGCGTCGCCCGGGTCGGACTTCCCGCCGGCTTGCCCGTGGCGTTCGCGGTAGCGGGCCACCGCGCGTGGGTTTATCGGGTATAAGGTGAACCCGGCGTCGGCGAGGGCGACGACAAGCAGATTCTTGTCGGTTTCGATGGCAATAGGGATGTCCTCGACGCTGTCGCAGTGTTCCGCTATCAGTGCCAGGAAATCAGTGAATCCGGCTGCGCCGGTGTCGATTCGGGTGCGTGCAATGATATCGCCATTCGTGTCGACCAAAGACACATCGTGATGCGCCTCGGCCCAGTCGATCCCGCAGGTGATGCCCATACATCCTCCTTGTGCCGGTGACCTTCCGTTGAGCTCAAGGCGGGTGCGGCAACCTAATGGACAGCGCTCTGTGGCGCGGCATCTCACCAGCCGTTCACACATACACCTCGTGGCGGACCGGCAGGGTCACCGTCTACATACGAGATCTCCGGTGCGTTCCGTGTCATCACATGCAGTGATCACCTGCCGGCAGCTCACCAGCTATTCTGCACCCGGATCCGTGGACGGGCAGTGATCTCCTGCCGGTTGCCTCTTCCGTGTCGGGACAAGCCGACCCACCCATTAGGTGGACGGGGCGATACTGATGCCGTGCTCGGTGAGCACGGCACAGATCGGGTCGACCCCGAAACGGGAACGGTAGGCGTCGATGAAGTCGACGATCACCGCAGTCGGCGGTCGACCTCCGCCGCCGCGAAAAACGCGCTCGCGGTCTTCAGAATCTCGTTGGCTCTGCGTAATTCGGATACTTCTCGGCGAAGCCGGGCGACCTCGTCCGACACGTCAGATGTTACAGACGATGCGCCGGGTGCCTGACGGCTCTCCTCCCGCTCGATCCAGTTCCGCAGCGTCGCCGGCGCGATGTCGAGCAGCTCGCCGACATGGCGACGGGCTGCGACCTTCGAGCCTCCGCGCTCCTCGATCCGGTCCCGATACATCCGGACGGCACGCTCCTGGGTCTCGGCGTCGTACTTCTTCGGTGCAGGCATACCAGCATTCTCCTTGCTAGATCAGCAGCATCCACCTCGTCCAGGACGGTTCATTCCGACCCCGAGCCCGGCCGGCCGGAAGGTCCTTTTGAGGGTCATGCGGGCCGGCGTCTGCCACACCGACACCCACCTGCGGGCGGGTGGATACGATCTGGGCAGCCGCGGGCTGATGAGCATGAAGGACCGCGGCATCGAGTACCCGATGGTGCTCGGCCACGAGGTGGTCGGCGTCGTCGAACAGGTCGGCGACGACGTCGAATCCGTTCGCGTGGGTGACGTGCGGCTGATCTACCCGTGGGTCGGCTGCGGCGAATGCCGGCACTGCCGCGACGGTAACGACAACCGTTGTGCGGCAGGACGAAACCTGGGTGTGGCCCGGCACGGCGGCTACGCCGAATACATTCTCGTGCCCGACGAGAAGTACCTCGTGGACATCGAAGGTCTCGACCCGAGTTGGGCTGCCACCCTGGCCTGTTCGGGTCTGACCGCCTACAGCGCGGTCGACAGGATACTTCCCCTCGAACCGGATGAGCCCGTCGTCCTGTTCGGTGCGGGAGGACTCGGCCTCACCGCCGTCGCGTTGCTCCGTGCCCGGGGCCACCGCAACATCTGCGCGGTCGATGTCGCCGAGGGGAACCTCTCCCTTGCCCGGGACATGGGCGCGTCGAGCACCGTCCTCTCCGGCGAGCGCCGTCGTCGACTTCGTCAACAACGGTGTCACGGCCACGTCGGCGTTCGAGGTCCTGACCAAGGCGGGGCACATGGTCCAGGTCGGACTCTTCGGCGGCGAAGTCACCATCCCGACCGCACTCCTGGCCCTGCGCATGATCCACATCGAAGGCAGCTTTGTGGGGACTCTTTCGCAGCTGCAGGACCTGGTGCGGATCGCCCAGAGCGGAAAGCTGCCGAACATCCCGGTCGTCGAACGGACGCTGTCCGCGGCGGAGGTCTCCCGCGCCCTGGACGACCTCACCGCCGGGGGCATTGCTGGACGCATCGTCTTGACTGCTTGACACTGGGATGGTGATGGAAAAGTCCCGCCGTGAGGACGAGGTCCGGAGTGCCCGCGAACTGCTGATCACGCAGGGGCTGGTCCGAGCCTCCGTTCCCGCGTCCCTCGTCGCCGAGGAGATCGAGCAGAGCTGGCGCCGCTCGGTCTCGCACCGCGTCGATCCCGGGGTCGGACCCCACATTCTGGGGGAGATCGACCCGGACAGCGCCATCCTCCGTGCCGCGGGCCGGATCCTGGACCAGTGGCAGACCAACCTCACCGACTCGCGGATGACTCTCTTCCTCGCCGACGAGGACGGGCGCATCGTGTCCCGGCGCATCGTCGACACCCAGGATGAGCGGGCACTGGACCAGGCCAACGCGGTGGAAGGTTTCGACTTCTCCGAACAGTCCCTGGGCACCAACGGTCTCGGCACCCCGATCGAGTCACGGGGCATCGTATTCGTCCGCGGCACCGAGCATTTCAACGATGCCCTCGCCCAACTGGCGTGCGCAGGGGCTCCGATCAAGCACCCCATCACCGGGCGGATCGTGGGTTCACTCTCCATCGCCTCTCACATCGACGTCGCCAGCCCGTTGATGGTCGCGATGGTGCGGCAGGCCGGATATCAGATCGCCGAAGCGCTCGAGCTCATGGCCGACTCCCGGGACCTCGAACTGGCGCGCACCTACCGCCTCTTCCGGTCGTCCCGGCACCCGGTCCTGGTCATGAACTCGGAAACGGTGATGACGGACTTGCCCGCCCTCGCCCACTTCGACGCGGAGTCGCACGCCGATTTGTGGGAAAAGCTACGCCGCCACCGCTGGGATCAGGACGAACTGCAGCTCGAGCTGCCCACGCTCGGCACCGAGGCCATGGTTCGGCGCCTCGGCCGCGCCGGTCAGGACGCGATCTTCGCACTGGAGTTCACCGAGCAGGCCGCCGCGGCCGCGTCCGAACAGGTGACCGTCGCCCACAGCCAGGACAGTACGGCCGGACCTGCCGACGGCGTTGCGCTGGACGGCGTGGCGTCCCGTCGGACCCGGCCGACCCCGTATGGCGACGTGCAACGGCAGCTCACCGCATCCGCTGACGTCGACGGGCTCATTCGCGTCGTCGGAGGCCCCGGCAGCGGCAAACGCCACCAGGCCTCGAGATGGCTTCGCCGGCGCACCAGCCAGGAGCCCGAGGTCATCGCCGCCCGCGACCTCGCTGCGGATGACGCGGTCCGGGCTCGCGGGGAAGCCGCGTTGCGCGACGGTCGCGGGATCGTCGTGGTGGGAGGAGACGATCTCTCCGGCGACCTGCGTGCGCGTCTCGGGGACTTCGCCATGATCCCTCGCCCCGGAGTCCCCGCGGGTGCCCGGGTCATCCTCACCGAACGCACCGGCGATGTGGACAACGGCGGTGCAGACGCCGGTCCGGCGGCGGTACGCGTCCCCTCCCTCACGGAACTGCGCGACGAGCTGCCCGCCGTCGTGCGCGAGGTTGCTGCCGAGCTCTTCCCGGGCGCGCCGGCATTCCGGTTCTCCCCCGCTGCGCTCCAGTGCCTGCTGGCCTGGCGTTGGCCCGGCAACGTCGCCGAGTTGACCCGGCTCCTCACCGCCCTGCCCCAGCCGGTTCGCAGCGGCCTGATTCAGACCAAGGACCTGCCGGCCGACATGCAGCAGACGTCCTGGTCCTCGCTGAGTCGCTACGAGAAGGCCGAGCGCGAGACGATCGAGGGCGCCCTGCGCGAAGCCGACGGAAACAAGGCGCGCGCCGCCAAGATTCTGGGCATCGGCCGCACCACCCTGTACCGCAAGATGCGGGCCCTGAAAATCGATGCCGACGAACGAATGATCGCCCCCGGTCGATGACCTCGAGGCCCGTCGGCCGCCACGGTGGACACTCCTGCGGTACGTCTCCGTGGACTGACCGCACGCTTCATGGGCTGCAGCACCGTCGCGCACCCAAGTCCCAGCGACTGGACCTGGGGCAACCCGTTGTGCCCGAGGTCTAGAAGCTGGTGCGGCCGTCGGCGACGAGTTGCTCGAGGAGCGGTGCCGGCGTCCAGGTTTCGCCGTGGATCTTCTCGAGGTGGCGGATCTTGCCGAGGCTCAGATCGAGGCCGAGGGTGTTCGCGTAGTGCATCGGACCCCCTCGATAGGCGGGGAATCCGTAGCCGTCGACGTAGACGACGTCGATATCGGAGGCACGTTGGGCGATTCCTTCACCGAGCAGTGTGGCGCCTTCGTTGACGAGGGCGAGGATGCAACGCTCGACGATCTCCTCGTCGGTGATCGTGCGGCGCTCGATCCCGTCCTCGGCGGCGCAGGCGCGGATGATCTCGTCGACGGCCGCGTCCGGGATCTGGGTGCGGCTGCCCTTCTCGTACCGGTAGTACCCGGCGCCGCTCTTCTGCCCGAATCGCTCGTTCTCACAGAGGATGTCGGCGACCCGCGCATACCGCAGATGCTTCGGCCGACTGGGGGCCAGCCGCTTGCGGGCGACCCAGGCAATGTCGAGACCGGCCAGATCCGACATCGCACACGGTCCCATCGCCATGCCGAAGTTCTGCAGCGCGGTGTCGATCTGCTGCGGGGTGGCGCCTTCCTCGAGGAGGAACTCCGCTTCGCGGCGATAGGGGGTGAGCATGCGGTTGCCGATGAACCCCTCGCACACCTTCGACAGCACCGGGATCTTCCCGATCGCCTTGGCCAGGCGCAGACCGGTCACGACGACGTCGTCACCGGTCGCCTTCCCACGGACGACCTCGACGAGCTTCATGATTGGCAGGGCTGAAGAAGTGCAGCCCGATCACGTCCTGCGGGTGGGAGGTGGCACGGGCGATCTCGTCGAGATCCAGTCGAGAGGTGTTCGACGCCAGGATGGTCCCGGGTGTGCAGAGCGCATCGAGCTTGCCGAACACCTCCGCCTTGACGCCCATGTCCTCGAAAACCGCCTCGACCATGAGGTCGACGCCGGTGACGGCATCGAAATGCAGGCTCGGCTCGATCAACGCGGTCCGCTCACGCGCCTGCGTGTCGGTGAGTTTGCCCTTCGCGGCGAAGGTTTCGTAGGTGCTGCGGATCCGGGCCAAGCCGCGGTCGAGTGCGTCCTGATCCTGCTCGATGACGGTGACCGGGAGGCCGCCGTTGGCGAATGCCATCGCGATGCCGCTGCCCATGGTGCCGGCGCCGATGACCGCGACCCGACCGATCGGGCGGGGCACGGTGTCGGCGGGGATGTCGGTGGCCTTCGCGGCGGTCTTCTCGGCGAGGAAGACGTGCCGCAGGCCCGCGGCGTCGGGGCTGTTCAGCAGGCGCAGCCGGCCAGCCCATCGGCGATCGGGAGCCGAGTGGCGGTCTCGACGGCGTCGATGGCGGCGAGCTGGGCGCGGCCGTTGCGGGTGCTCGGGCGCACCGTGCGGCAGGCGGCATCGAAGTCGATGCCGGTCGCGGCGGCCGGTGGCAGGGCGTCGACGACCGGCCCCGGGGTGCTGGTATCGATCTGGGTGCGGAGGAAGTCGAGGGCGGCGGTGATCGGGTCGCCGTCAACGCAGGCGTCGACCAGGCCGAGGTCGGCGGCCTCGGTGCCGGTGACCGGCACTCCCCGCTGAATCATGCGCAGCGCGGCCACGGCGCCGATCAGGCGGGGCAAGCGCTGGGTGCCGCCGGAGCCGGGGATCAGGCCGACGTTGACCTCGGGGAGGCCGAGCTTCGCGTCGGGGTGGGCGATGCGGTACTGGCAGGCGAGTTCGAGGCCGCCGCCGAGGGCGAAGCCGTGGATGGCGGCGATCACCGGCTTGGGTAGTTGCCCGATCGTGCTGAGTACGTCCGGGAGGGTGGGGTCGGCGGTGGCGGCGGGGGTGCCGAATTGGCGCAGGTCGGCACCGCCACAGAAGCCCTTGCCATCACCGACGAGGATGACGGCGTGCACCTGATCGTCGGTGGCGGCACGGCCGACGGCGGCGGCCAGGCCGACGCGGACGGTGTCCCCGAGGCCGTTGACCGGCGGGTTGGTGAGGCGGATGACGGCGGCACCGTCGCGGACCTCGTACCGCACGGTCGGTGACGGCTGGTCGAAATGCTGGGACGTACTCATGGACCCTTCCTCGATGCTGATGGCGGGCGTTGTGATCTACGCCGATATCTCCTCTCATCGTGTCCGATGCCGCGGCGGCGGGGTGTTCCGCTTTGGAACACCCCGAGGGCCGCGGTGTGACACATCATGGGAATACCGCGCCAGATAACCAATCGGCGCCTCGAGAGCGGCTGGAACGTGTGCGCTGAGGCACTGGTGCACCGCCGCGCACGCTTCGACCGATCCCGCCGGTCGGCCCATCATCAGGAGATTGACGTGACCTCAACCGTGAACAGTGATCCGACAACGCAGTTGGACGACGACGACTTCCGCGACATCCTGGCCCACACCCGGACCTTCGTTCGGAACGCGGTGCTTCCACGAGAGCAGGAGATCGACGAGGCCGACGCGATCCCCGCCGATGTCCGGGCCGCGGCCAAGGACATGGGGTTGTTCGGGTTCGCCATCCCCCAGGAATGGGGCGGTCTCGGCATGAACCTCGCGCAGGACGTCGAACTGGCGATGGAATTGGGATACACCACCCTTGCCCTGCGGTCGATGTTCGGAACCAACAACGGTATCGCCGGTCAGGTGCTGGTCAACTACGGCACCGAGGAGCAGAAGACGACCTGGCTCGAGGGCATCGCGTCCGGTGACGTGGTCGCCTCGTTCGCCCTCACCGAGGCCGGCGCCGGCTCCAACCCGGCCGGGCTGCGCACCAAGGCGGTGCGCGACGGCGACGACTGGGTGATCACCGGGGAGAAACGGTTCATCACCAACGCCTCGATCGCGAACCTTTTCGTGGTGTTCGCCCGCACCCGGCCCGCCGACGGCCCCGGCATCGCCGTGTTCCTGGTCCCGGCCGATACCTCCGGCGTTGCGGTGGGGGGCAAGGACCGCAAGATGGGGCACGCGGGATCGACCACCGCCACAGTCCACCTCGACGACGTGCGGGTACCATCCACGGCCCTGGTCGGCGGCAGCGAGGACGTCGGCTTCCGCGCGGCGATGACCTCGCTGGCCCGCGGCCGGGTGCACGTCGCGGCGCTGGCCGTCGGACAGACGCAGCGTGCGCTCGACGAGTCCGTCGCCTACGCGGCGACCGCGACGCAAGGCGGCACCGCGATCGGTGATTTCCAGTTGGTGCAAGCGATGCTCGCCGACCAGCAGACCGGCGTCATGGCGGGGCGGGCGCTGGTACGCGACGCCGCCCGCGCCTGGGTCGAGGACACCGACCGCCGGATCGCCCCGTCCGTCGCGAAGCTGTACTGCACCGAGATGGTCGGCAAGGTCGCCGACCTGGCCGTACAGATCCACGGCGGCAGCGGATACATCCGCGAGGTCGCCGTCGAGCGCATCTACCGGGATATCCGGCTGCTGTGCCTCTACGAGGGCACCAGCGAGATCCAGCGGCTGATCATCGGCGGCGGCCTGGTCAAGCAGGCGGTCCGCACCGCGGCGGGCGGTCCGCACCGCGGCGGGCGGTCCGCGGTGAGCGGACTGCGCCGGGAAGATTCCGCCCACCGCAGGAACACCGCCAGTACCGTTTCCGGCGACTGGTGGGCGCACGCCGCGTGCCGTGGCGCCGAACTGGCCGTGTTCTTCTCACCTGACGATGAGCGCGGCCACGCCCGCGACCGGCGCGAGGCGCGGGCGCGGCGGATTTGCCAGCGCTGCCCCGTGCTTGCGCAGTGCCGCGATCACGCGCTCGCGGTGGGTGAACCCTACGGTGTCTGGGGTGGCATGACCGAAGGGGACCGACGCACGCACCGCCGCCGATTCCGCCGCGGTGAGCGTCGACCGCTCGAATCCCTGCGCACGCGAACCGTTGCCGACGTCCCGCGGATGCGACGGTCTGCACTGGCTCTTCCTTAGCCCGAATGCACCGATCAGCTGATGGGGTCGCCGTGAGTGTCGCTGTGCGGCAGCGGGTGGGGTGCGGGCATGGGTGATCGTCCGATCTCTCGTATCGGGTTGTTCCACTGGAGCTTTCGCGTCGATGCTGGACAGGTATCGCGGGTGTTAGACGATGATCGGATCGGAGCGCCCGAATGCGTTGTCGAACAGGGCTATCCATCCTGTTTCCCAGGGCCAATGTGTGGGTAGGTGCAGCGTCAACTTCCGGGCGGAGGAGGCGATGCGTGCGGGCACCGCGACCACGGTCCGCCGGATGGTCCCGGTGGTCGCTTTGACCAGCTTCGGGTCGTCGGTGAGGGTGCCGGCGGCGCGGGTGAGATTGAAGGCCATCACCGCGCAGACCGGCCAGGCGGCGTTCGCGGTGAACCGGCCCGAGGGCAGATGCGCGAGCGCGGAGTTCTTCAGATCCGCGTTCACCTGCTCGACGATCGCGTGCTCACGGTGCAGCTTGTCCGCGCGGCGACGGTACCGACCTCGTCGGAGTCGGTGGTGGTGAAGAACGCGTGGAACCGCCAGATATCGAACAGCTCACCTTGGCCCGGGTCCCTCTTCGGTCGCAGGTCGGGGATGCGCCGCACCACCAGACGCCCCGGAATCCGGTGTGCGTTCTTCTGGGAGGCGAACGCGGTGAACGGTATCTCGGCGACCTCCGCACGCGAGATCCATTGTTCGGTGTCCTCGTCGTAGACGGCGTCGGTGTATTCGATCGGCGTCCAGGCGTTGTCGTCGTCGATCGATTCGATCGCTCCCTTGATGGTGGAGGTCAGGCGTACGGTCGCCGAGACGTCGGCTCCGGCTGCGATCGCGGCGCCGAGGGTGGGGTATCCGTAGAACGCGGAGTCGACCCGAACCAGTGCCTTCGGTACGTCCGTGGCGTCCGTGGCTGCGTCAGTGGCTGGATCGGTGGCCGCCGTGCGGAGGCGGTCGACGGTGGCCAGGGCGTCGGCAACCATCCGGGCGGCCCCGCGCGGCGAGCCGCAGGCACCCCGGCGCAGGCGCTGCCCCACGATCACCGGCGCGCAGGTGTCGGTGGTGACTGTAGCGAGCAGTGCGTTCAGACCGCGGACCCCGGAGTACCCGTATCCGGAACCCTGCTTGCCGTGACCATGAACTTCGATGATCGTGTCGTCGATATCGACCAGCACCCGGCCGGTGCCGATCCCCGAAACCAGCGGTGATCGCTGGGCGAGAGCGCACAGGAACCTCGAGGCGACGGCATCGAGTGCCGCACGTGCCCGAAGGTGAACTGACGGAGGAACGATCCCAGCGTCGACGGTGCGTACGGCCGGTCGAAGACGGTCCCCATCGCCCCGTGCCGCAACAGTGCCAGGTCGGCGATGCTGTCGGCGCCGGCGACCATCCCACCGACCAGGGACCCGACCTTGCGGCCCGGGTTGGCACCCTTGTCCGTCGGCACGCTCAGGTGCTCGTCGGCGAGGGTGAGCAGGCCGCTGGCCTGGGCCAATGCCATCACCGGCACCAGGCCGGCGGTCGCCACGAGATTGGGGTCGTCGAACCTGGCCGCGGCGACGGGTCGGGTGTGAGATAGTTGCATCCGCGAGATGCGGCGCCCGTTCTCCCGCATGATCCGCTCGACACGCTTGCGGCCGACCCGCACCCCGCGGCGACGCAGCTCCAACCAGACCCGCGGGGACCCGTAGGTGCCGGCGAACTCGTGTGAGGCGCGGACCTCGTCGATCCACCCGAGCAGCTCGGCATCCTCCCGCCGCCGCCGGGCGGGCAGCGTCGCCCGTGCCCGCCAGTCGTAGTAGGTCGACGAGGCGATTTCCAGGACCCGTAGTACGAGAGCGATCGGAAGTCATGGGCGTCGATGAACCTCATGACCGCCTCCGGGTCGGGTCGATCTCGGACGCGAAAAACGCACTCGCCGCCCGTAACACATCGTTGACACGGCGCAGTTCGGCGTTCTCCTTCGCCAATCGCCGGTTCTCCTCCAGCATCGACGTCGACGGCCGGTCGTCGCGCTCGCCGTGATCGGCCTCGGCCTGGCGGATCCAGTTCCGCAACGCCTCCGGGTGCACGTTCAGCTGCTCGGCCAGCCGTCGGATCACCGGCCTCGGCTCCGACTCCCGGTACAACCGCGCCGCACGCTCCCGCAGCTCCGGCGGATACTTCCTCGTTCCCACAGTGACATCCTCCTCCGTCTACCCAGGATCACACCTGGCGCGGAAGTCTTCGGGAAACGGGGGAAGCTCAACCCGGCGGCGAGCTCGTCGACCCGCGCGGCAGTACCGAGAACGGTGCTGGCGGTCCCCGCGGCGTGCGGGTTGTGGTTGTGGGCGGCCGGGACCGCTACCGGCGCCGCGGCGGTTGCCAGGACACGCCGGGTCCTGGTCCGGTCCCGGCTGCGGGTCTGGGTGTGGGATCAAGCCTGGGAGAAGTTCGCGCAACCACCGCGCTGACCCCCATGCTTCACCTCGGGAGCGTCGGCGAGGGTGCCGACGCGCTCCACCTCAACCTTCGCGTCGGCGAGGATGTGACGCAGGGCCGAATGCGGCGACGGTCAGCCGGCTGCGTTGCTCGCGGAGCCCGTTTCCGGTCGCGGCGAGGGCGGACCGGGCCGCACAGCCGACGAACCGGTGCCGAGCAGGTCGAAGAGGACGCTGAGCCCGCGCAGGATGACCTCATCGAGGCAGGCGACCATGGCCGTGCGATGGCCGCGGCGAGATCGCCGCTCCCCCACAGCACAACCGGCCCGCCGACAGGTTCGTCGATCTCGAGGGTGAAGCCGGTCTCGTCGGGATCGACCTGGTCCCTGGCCGCGGCACCATGCGCAACGGCGGCGTGTGCGGCCTACCGCGTCGTTCGACGAACTGCGCTGTGAGCCTGGATTCGAACGACTATCGGGGACCACCTGCGAGGGTCTCGGGTGCGGGTCGGAGAACCGCACCCGGCGCGGCTGGTACCTGTCGGGAACCGGCGACTGCGCGGCGACAAATGAGGCGGATATATTTCTGACCGCGACGAAACAGTCGCTGCCGACGCTCGCCATGGGTGGTCTCTCAGGTCGACGGTCTCCTCCAACCCGGCGTCGAATGGAGCGGCGACCCAGTAGTTCTCATGCGTCTCGCGGGTTCCGCGGGATCCGGGAGACCAACGTCGCCATCGTCACTGCGGAGTGATCCTGTGAGCGGGGCCTGGGAGCGGCTGGACATCCCGCCCCGCTCCCCGACCATGACCATGACCATGACCATGACCATGATGGTCCTGACGCGACCCACGCGCATCGGACGGGGAATCGACGATCGTTGCACCGCTGCCGTCACGACGAAAAGACACACGTGCGTTGAATTCGCACCCGTTGCGTGCCCCGCTTCTGCACCGACCGGGTTGTCTCCGGCGCGTCTGCGGGGCGTCGACAGCACGGCACGGCCGCATCGAGCAGTCAGGTCAGTCGTGTTCGCGGATGAACTGGTGGAAACCCGGCACCGTGAAGGCGAGGACTCCGCGTTCGGGCGCGTAGACGAGACCCTTCTTGATCAGTTCGTCGCGCGGAACCGACAGCGCCGACGCGCTGGGCTTGCCCATCGCCCGGGCCAGGTCCCGGACGACGACACCCTCGCCCTCGCCTTCCTCCGCCAGGGCACGCAACAGGTCCTTCTGCGCCGGTGTCGCACGGTCCCACCGCGACTGGTAGAGACCAGCATTCACCTCATCTCGCGCGATCTCGGTACCGACCTGCGCGTCCTCGACCGTGAAGACCGGGCCTTGGGCGTTGTTCCACACCGCCTTGCCCACCTCCTGCAGAAAATAGGGGTAGCCGCCTGCTGCATCCAGGGCCAGCCGCAGTGCCGCTTCGTCCCACTCGGCGTCCCGCTCGATGACCGGTTGGACAAGCGCCGCCCGCGAGTCCAGCTCGCTCAGGATCGACAACGCCCGGAACTGGTACAGCCGCTCGGCATAGCTGTTGGCCGTGGCCAACTGCGACGGCAGCGACGGCAGACCCGCCCCGACAAGGAACAGGGGCAACACCGGTGAGGTCTGACTGATCTGATGGATCGCGGTGCTGACCGCCGCCATCTCGTCGGCCGTGGCCTCCTGCAGCTCGTCGATCAGGATGAGCGCACCGACACCCAGCTCACGCACGGTCTCCCCGAGAACGACGAACAGGTCGGTCAGGTCGGTGGACAATCGGCCGGTATCCGCGAACCCGGCAGCCGGGTCGATATCGACGCCGACGGTGACCACACCGAGGTTCAGTGACACCGTGAACGACTTGAACACCCCCAACAACGGGGTGAGCTTGCTCGGGTCGAAGCGTCGCGTCGCGGTCCGCAGACTGGTAGCGAGCGTGGTGGCGAGTTCCTCGGCCAGCCGGTCACCCTTGCGAACCTCCAGCTTGGCGACAATCCAGCCACCGTTGATGGCCGTGCGCGCGAGTTCCCCGATCAACACGGTCTTGCCGACCCCGCGCAGACCGGTGAGAATCCAGCTGCGGTCCCCCTCGCCCAGTTCGGTGATCCGCCGACGCACGATGTCGAAGTCCCCGAACAGAGCGTCACGACCAGCAAGAATGGGCGGTCGCAGACCTGCCCCGGGCTTGAACGGGTTGAGGACAGGATCCATCCATCAGACATTATCAGTCTTTATAAGAACACCCCTTATAAAGGGCTATACGGGAGCGTCTCAGCGTGCAGCGCGGGGTGGCCGCGTGCACCGACCAGCGCCGATGTGACCGGGACGAAAACCCCTGACCCGTAGCTGCTTGCTGCTGCAACCACGGGGCGCGGATGCCACTGGCACCGTCGACGAGCCCGCGTGATGTGATTCGGTCCAGATGCCCGCGATCGACGACTGCCGTCGGCACGACAAGGGAGGACCGAGATGACCGAGGTCGACCACATCGACGTGGTCGGGGCGCAGTCCGTGCTCGAGGTGGCCGAAGTGGTCGCCGCGGTGCTCGGGGCCCGGATGGAGATGGGCGGCGAACCCGGCCGCATCGTCATCACCGAAGCGCCCGACCCCGATCTTCGAATCGTCATCGGGCTGGCGATCAACGACCGCGGCCTGCCCGACAGATGGACCCGGCGGATCACGATCACCCACGACCGCGGGAGCGCCGAACGTCGCGGCTGGACACAGCACCTCCACCGCGCCCTCACCGAGCGCCGCGGCTGGACACTCACCTCGCCATGAGGATCAGACCCTTGAACGGAAGGCCCGGGCTGGCCGCGCGGATTTCCCGTCGAAATTCCCGCCGCAGCACACCCATCGATACCCCCGCCCGACCGGTGCACTCCTCCCCCGGCCGTCACATCCCGGCGCCCACCGCCCGTGAGGGTGTGGTCCCCTCGCGAATCCAGCCTTGCGGAGAAAGGTCGGCCGCGAACACACGCCGCAGTGCCGGTCGCGCCGGCCGACGACGACCGCCGCGTCCCGCTGCCGTGGTGACGCCCATCGCCCGGTCACTGCATGCGCCCGGTCCCGTCTGCACGGAACAATGACTGTCATGCACGTCCGTCACACCGTCCCGGTCGGCTCGCCGAGGTCCTCGTCGTCCTGATGCTCGTTCTCGTGGCCGCTGCCTGCGCACCGTCCACCGACCAACCCGCTGGCCCGGCCGCGCCGCCCCATCGGGTCCTCCGATCGTCGTGGCGCCGACCGACGGCGCCGCCGCGGTCAACCCGCTCGATCCGGTAGTGGTGGCCACAAACCATGGCACCCTCGAGTCGGTCACCATGACCAACGACGAGGGCCGGGTCGTCGAGGGGATCTTCACCCCCGATCGGCTGTCCTGGAAACCGGGCGTGCCTCTCGGCTACGGTCGCACCTACACCCTCACCGTGTCCGCGGTCGGCGACCAGGGTGCCCGGAGCGAGAAGACCAGCACCTTCACCACGGTCACCCCCCGGCAACCAGACCATGCCGTCCTTCGTCACCACCGGCGGGAACTTGCTCGCCGACGGCGGTCACATTCGGCGTCGGCGCCGTGATCGTCACCCATTTCGACGAACCGATCACCGACCGCGTCGCCGCCGAGAAGGCCCTGCACGTAGACACCGCACCCCCGGTGACCGGATCCTGGTACTGGGCCGGCGATCAGAACGTGCACTGGCGACCGGAGAACTACTGGGCGCCGGGCACGAAGGTTACCGTCCGCGCCGACGTCTACGGCCTTCCGCTCGGGGACGACCTGTTCGGCCAGGCGGATGCGCAGACCTCGTTCACCATCGGCGACGCGCACATCTCCGTCGCCGACGACACCACACCAAAGAGGTCACCGTCACCGAACAACGGGCAGGTGGTTCGCACGATGCCGACCTCGATGGGCCGGGGCGGTACCGAAGTCGTGAATGGTCAGACCCTGTCGTTCTGGACCCAGCCCGGCATCTACACCGTCCTCGACAAGGCCAACGACGGCATCTACCTCCACGAACTCGCCGACACCAGCTGGGCGCAGGGCAACACCAACGTCTCGCACGGCTGCCTGAACCTCAGCCCCGACAACGCCCGCTGGTTCTACGACTTCTCGGTCCCCGGCGACGTCGTGGAGGTGCGAAACACCGGCGGCGCCCCACTCGAGCTGCGGCAGAACGGCGACTGGTCCGTGCCCTAGGAGCAATGGCAGGCCGGCAGCGCCCTGGACTGACGAGGAGACGGGCCGGTTCGTGACCGTCGCAGAGGCGCTCGTGCGTCCCCGACGAACCAAGGAGCCGAGGAGGTTGCTCCGCGCCGTTCGCCCAACGGTCCTCGTCGGCCATGTGATCACCCCCGCTCCTGGTGAATCCGCCCCGGGTGCACGGGCACCGTCACTGCGTTACGTGCCCGTGTCGCGGACGCGGTTTTGCCGTACACCGGTCCGGGGTATGTGGTGACTGGGGTGTGTTGTCGAGGTGGTGAGTGCGGTGTCCGATTCCTACGCCGACGTCGTCGAGCGGCTGTGCGGCGAATTCGACGGCCGGGTGCCGCTGCCGATGGTCACGCAGATCGTGCGGCAGTGCCGCCGCGAAGCGAGCGGCACCGACGCCCACTCCCCTGCCGACCCGAATCCACCCGGACTCGAAGGCCTCGCGCGCCAACGACTGCTGGCCGTCTCGACACCCGGCGGGACGACCTGCCGGGGAGACGAAACGTCCTGAGGCACTCCGGTCCGCTGACACCCGGGTGGGTGGTACCGGTACCGCCGGAACTGCGCGGCTCGGGGCCGCAGCGCGCCGATCCTGGCACCGGCGAACAGCCCGGCGGGGTTCTTGCGTGCTGCTGGGTGCGGTGGCGCCCGGGGCAGGGATGAGCGGTCGATGATCGAGGCTCACCAGTGTCCGAGATTTCCCTCCCCCAGCGCCGAGATGACGTACAAGACGATGACCAGCGGATAGTACCGATTGAGCACCGCACTCACCTCCGGGACAGGGGACGGACGGGCGGTTGTCGCCCTTAGGACTCGCGTCAAAATAGAGTAGGTTTTTGATGCCGCTGCGGCTACGGTTGTGCTATGGCAGGCAAGTCGGGCGTCGCGGAATCGGTCGCGTCGAGGTATGCGGTGCTACGCCCGCATCTTGACGAGCGACAACGTCGCCTACTGCTGGGGGTGGAGGCGCAGCAGTTGGGGCGGGGCGGAATCAAGGCGGTCGCGGAGGCGACCGGTGTTCATCCCGACACCGTGGCGCGTGGGGTGCGGGAGCTGGACGGCACGCCGGAACCGTCGGCGAGGGTGCGGGCTGCCGGGGGTGGCCGGAAGAAGCTGGCCGAGACCGACCCGGGGCTGGCGGTCGAACTGACGGCGCTGGTGGACCCGGAGACCCGCGGGGATCCGATGTCGCTGCTGGTGTGGACGACCAAGTCGACGAGGAAGCTGGCCGGCGCGTTGACCGAGGCCGGGCATCCGGTCTCCGAGCGGACGGTGGCGCGGATGTTGCGGGCGATGGGTTTCAGCCTGCAGGGCAACGCCAAGGTGATCGAGGGTCGCCAGCACGAGGATCGTGATGCCCAGTTCCGCTACCTCAACCGTTGTGTCGGTGAGCATGTCGATGCCGGGCAGCCGGTCGTATCGGTCGATACGAAGAAGAAGGAACCGGTCGGCGAGTTCAAGAACGGCGGCCGGGAGTACCAGCCGGCGGGGCAGCCAGAGCGTGTCAACGTGCACGACTTCGCCGACACCGAACTCGGCAAGGCCATCCCGTACGGCATCTATGACGTCTCGGCCAACTCCGGATGGGTGTCGGTGGGCACCGACCACGACACGTCCGCGTTCGCCGTACAGACACTGCGCCGCTGGTGGGACGGCATCGGACGCCACCGCTACCCGCAGGCCCACCAGCTGCTGATCTGCGCCGACGGCGGCGGCTCCAACGGTTACCGGATCCGCGCCTGGAAGATCGAGCTGGCCAAGCTCGCCGCCGAAACCGGTCTGGCCATCACCGTCTGCCACCTGCCACCGGGCACGAGCAAGTGGAACAAGATCGAACACCGGCTGTTCTCACAGATCACCATGAACTGGCGCGGAAGACCGCTCGAGACCCATCAGATCATCGTCGACCTGATCGGCAACACGACCACGACCACAGGGCTGACCGTTCACTGTGTTCTGGACACCGACCAGTACCCCATCGGCGTCAAATACTCGATGAAAGATGTTGCCGCCCTGCCGATCACACGCCACGACTTCCACGGCGAGTGGAACTACACCGTGCGCTCCGCGACACGCCCGTAACCACCGACCTTATTTTGACGCGCGTCCTTACCGGAGTTCGGGTACCCGCTGTGCCGGCGAATACCCGCGCACTTCCCCCCATCAGTTGTTGATGCCCCACGCGATCAGGCGAGCGCACCCCCCGCCGGACAGGTGACCGGTGGCGGCGCAGCACCGGCGGTGCCACACACCCTTCTCGATCTTGACCAGATGCCATAGATTTACTCCTCTCTGGATCGTAGAATATGTCCAGAATTTCGTTGGATGTTCGGGAGCACGTCTCCCGGTTCGAGCGGAAGGGGTGAGTGCCGTGGACAATCCGTTGCACACCGTGCCCGAGGCCGATCGCCTCGAACAGGACCTGCCCGCCGACCCAGGTCTGCTCCTCACTGCGTCCCCGACCGATGACTGGGACCCGGCGTGGGATGTTCCGGAGGCCGACCGGTTCGAGCAGATCCAACCGGTCGCCCCCGTCGACGACCCGCTGCACGCTGGTGGTCTCGAGGCGGGATGGGATGCGCCCGAAGGGGACCGGCTCGAGCAGGCAGTCTCCGTCGCCTTCGACGCCGAGTGGGATCAGACCGGTGATGAGGCGTTCGAGGAGGATCGGCAGTAGCAGCACGACCGTCGTTCCGCAGCCGTCCGGCCGGAACGGCGCCTCCCGGAAAGGGAAGCGTCATGAGGGAGAACACCACCGATCAACTGTCGCTGGCCGAGGCGGCGCAGGCCCTCGACACCGTCACCGATGCGCTGACGGAGCTGCGTGACGAGGGCGCCGCGCAGGAGCCGCTCGAGGAGGTACTCGGCCGGCTGGCCCGAACGGCGGCCGCGGCGGTGCCGGATGCAGACGCGGTCACCGTCACGCATCTCGACGACACCGGCCCCCGCACCGTGGCCCTGACCGACGACTCCGTCGCCGACATCGACGCCGACCAGTACGCCGCCGGCCGCGGCCCGTGCCTGCACGCGGCGCACCGTGGCCCTGACCGACGACTCCGTCGCCGACATCGACGCCGACCAGTACGCCGCCGGCCGCGGCCCGTGCCTGCACGCGGCGGCGTCGCGGCGGCCGGTGCGTGCGGTGGTTGGTGAGTATGCCGAGCGGTGGCCGGAATTCACCGCTGCCGCACGGGCGGCGGGGGTCCGGGCGTATCTGTCGGTGCCTTTGATCATCGACACCCCCGGCGAGGGCCCCGGGGAATTGGTGGGTTCGTTCAACGTCTACGCCCGCACCGCCGCGGCGTTCGATCCGTTCGACGAGAAGATGATGCAGTTGCTGACCACCGCCGCGTCGGCGGCGATCAGCAATGCCCGCCGGTGGTGGCGCGCACAGCGGCAGGTCGAGCAGCTCAATCAGGCGCTGACCTCCCGGGCGGACATCGATCAGGCCAAGGGGATGATGATGGTGATGCACGGCATCGGCGCCGACGAGGCGTTCGCCCGGCTGATCGAGATCTCCCAACGCACCAACACCAAGGTGCACCGCGTCGCCCACGACCTGATCGGCAAATTCAGCAGCCCGGACCGCTCTCCGACTCGGTGACATCACCGGTTGCATCGCAAGCGGCGGGAAGTGACGGTACGGCGATGACGGCGAGGGGGCATGCACGCGGGGTTTCGGCACGAACACTGAAGGCACAAGAGAACATCCGGAGGCGACACCATGGCGGGGCGGGCACCGGGTCCGGTGCGGTGGTGGCGGTTGCAGCCGTGCAGCCGTAATCCGTTGATGCGCCGCACCGATCGGGTCGAGTCGGCGCTGGTGGCGCTGGTGGTGGTACTGGTGTTGTTGTGGGTGCCGGTGTGCGCGGTGGTGGGGACCGAAACGTTCGCCTCGTTGCAGCAGCAGAGCCGGACGCTGCAGGCACAGTCGCGGCCGGTCCCGGCGGTCCTGCTGATCGACGCCGTCTCCGATCCGCAGGACGAACCGGCGATGCGGATCATCGACACCGGCACCGCCTCGTGGGCGCGGTGGACGGTGGACGTGGACGGGCGTGAGCACACCGGACAGGTTCCGGCTCCCCCGCAGGCCCGGTCGGGAGACACGGTCACCATCGAGGTGGGACCGGACGGGGACCTGCGTGAAGCCCACGGGAGCACCGAGAACGCGGTGCTGGCCGTCTCGGCCGCGTGCGGGTTGTGGGCGGCCGGAGCCGCCACCGGCGCAGCGGCGGTCACCGGGACACACCGGCTGCTGGTCCGGTCCCGGCTGCGGGGGTGGGATCAGGCGTGGGAGAAGTTCGCACAACCACCCCGCTGACCCGGCACCCCCGGTGTCCGGATACAGCCCCCGAGGGCCCTACCGACTGCCGTATCCGGACCGGACCGGAATGCACACCGGATCCACTTTCCGACGCTACTCCCCACCGCCCCCGCAGCGTTCCGCACTGCCTCACCCAGAGGTCAGGCACTCATCGATCGGTTGTGCGGGACGGTGCGCGGTGACCGGGCGCCGGCGCGGGGGGATCGGCTGGTCGCGCATGGGCCGCGGCGGCACCAGCTCCAGCACGGAGGCGGACCGGGTGTGGGCTGCGGTGAACGCGTCGGCGACGGTGCCGAAGCGCTGCACCGCATCGATCCCGGCGTGGTCGAGGATGCGGCGCAGGGGTCCGAGTGCGGCGACGGTCAGCCGGCTGCGTTGGCTCACGGAGTCGGGTTCCGGCGTCGGCGAGGACGGACAGTGCGGCGCAGCCGACGAAACCGGTGGGCAGCAGGTCGACGACAGCGCTGCGCCCGCGCAGGACGACTTCGTCGAGGCAGTCGGCCAGAATGGGGGCGGTGCCCGTAACGAGGTCGCCGCGCACCCGGAGCACGATCGGGCCGCCGACGGGTTCGTCGATCTCGAGGGTGAAACCGGTCTCGTCGGGGTCGGTCTGGTCCCAGGCGGCGGTCTGGGACAGGGCCAGGCGTAGATGCTGCGCGGTGTCGATGACGGAACGCAGATAGGCCATGGGTGTGCTCTTCCCGGGTGCGCGGTCGGGAGCCGAACTTCGGGGGAGGATGTCCCCCGCCAAGGGTGTTTTCGCACCGGCCACGGTGCGGGTTGACTGCCGGGCTGGTGTCTCAACCTGCGTCCTTTGACGGTAATCGGATCCGGTCGGCGACGGAACCCTCAACCGGAGGGTGATCCATGGTGGTCACTGCTCCGCCCCAGTTTCGGCGGTCCGCCGGATTCGGTGGAGAACGGGCTGACTCCGAGGTCGAGGACGTCGACGGAGACGGGCAGGCCGATCTGGTGCCAGCTGGTGGTCAGTGTGAGGGCACCGGTGCTCGGGTAGCCGGGGATCCAGTAGCGCGGCGCGGTGCGGTACGTCTCCGCCGGTGCGGGGGCCGCCGCACACGACAGCGGTTCGAACGGGTCGGCGTCCCCGGCGATGTCGCGACCAGTGCGTGGACTCATCACGGGGGGTCGGTCAGCGGGCGGGTCTCGTTGCGGGCTCGTTCGGCGGCACACCGGTGGCCACCAGGACCAGGCACACCGACACCCCGCCCGGGAACGCGGTCACCCCGTCAGCTGCACCGACACCTCAGGCCGAGCGATCAGGACCCGGTGGCCGTGCACCGCCACGCCACCGGTTCCGGGTGGGGCGATCCCGGGCCATCGGTTCCGCGCCATATCCCATGGTCGCACCGGGTTCGCCGCCGCTGCCACCTCCGCACCGGTCCACGTCGTCCCCCGCTCGCAGCCCGCCCGGTTCGGATGATCACCGCCCGCGCCGGCGTTGTACCGGAGGGAGAACGATCAACTACTCGGCGGAGGCGGCCAGGGCGTCGCCGGCACAGCGCCGGACGTTACCTGCCACCGCCGACCGATAGTGGGGTAGAGCACAAATGAACAGGCACGTGCGATACGCCGTCGCACGGTTCCTCGGGGTGGATCTGGCCGCAGAGCAGCTCCGGCGAGTCGACTTCTGCACCACCCTGGTGGAGGCGCAGGCCGTTCGAATATTGCTGCGGGCACCCGACTTTCACCCCTCCTGGGAGTTGAGACCCGGCGTCGCCGCGGGATCGCCACGGGATGGGCGAACACGCGGCTCCATCAACGATGGTCCGTTCGGTTGTACGGGAGCCGATGCATTGTGGTCTGCCGGGTCCGGTATCCCCCTCGCCCCTGGCGACCCGCGCGGCCCGGTCAGGGGTTTCCGGCTTCCCGAACGGGGTAGTCCTGCGAGCGGTGCCCCGTGGCGGGCGCCGCGCACCGATCCGAACCATTCTTCTGTGAAGGAGTGATGCCCTATGGCTTCGACCCCGAATACCGACGCCACCCTGCTGGCGCAGCTGCGCGCGATCCACGAGCTGACCCACACCGAAATCCAGATCGCCGAGACCCGCACCGCCCAGGCCCGCACCGAGGCGGTGCGCCGCGAGCTGGCCGAGAACGCCGACCACGCCCGCGAGCGTATGGCGGCGATCGAGGCGGCGATCCGCGACCTCGGCGGTCTGCCCGAGGTGGTCGGCCCGCTGGTCGGGCGCGCCGCCGCCGCGGTGAAGGCGGTGACCGAGCAGGCCCAGTCGTTCGACGAGGCCCTGCTCGGGGATCTCGCGCTCGAGCACCAGCTCCTGGACCGGGCCCGGTACCTCAAGGCCCTCGCCGTCGCCAGCAGACGCACCGACATCGAGGAGCTGGCGTTCCGGTTGATCACCGCGCACTCGGCCACCGTGGACTGGTTGACGACCGTCCTCGCCGAGGACGCCCTCGGTGGACCGGCGGCGTTGCGGCGCACCCCGATGCAGGCGGCGACTGGCACCGCGGTCCGATTGATCAACACCCCGATCACCTGGTCCGCCCGCGGCCTGGACCGGGCCATCGACACCGCCCGTGCCACCCGCCCACGGCTCGGGGCGCTGCTCGGCCGCGGCGCGCACGCTGGCGACGTCGCCGTCAAAACCCTGTCCGCCTCCCGCGACGCCGCCCTCGAGACGGCCGAAGACGTGACCCGGCGCGAAGGCGCCACCGCGGTCGCCGGGGTGATCCATTCCGCCCGCACCGCCGCCGGGGCCCTCGAACCCGGCGAGCTGCCGATCGGCGACTACGACGAACTCAACGTCCCCCAGGCTGTCGCCGCGGTCAAGGACCTGACCGACCCCGCCGACGTCCGGGCCGTCGTGGCGTACGAGGAAGCCCACAAGAGGCGGCACGGGGTGGTCTCCGCCGCCCAGACCCGGCTGGCCGCGATCGCCCAGGAGGTCGCCGGCATCGACTGACTCCTCGCGCCCAGCCCACCTGTCACCCGAGGTATCCCTTCTAGTCGATACCGCCGATCGGCCGCACCTCAGCGGTGCCGTCGTACCGGTCCGATCCACAATCCGGTCGCGGGTGGTCGCGGGGGCGGTGCGTCGACCACGACCACGCGGACGCGGGTCGGGGTGGTCGGCGAGATCGGGACCCGCGGCGCTCGCCCGGGTCGCCTCCGAGGGGAAGGCACTTTCACCTCGGCCGGCCCTGCTGCCGCCCGCTCAGTCACTGCCCGGTCGTAGACGGCCCGGACCTGCGGGTCGCGCAACAAGGCGTAGGCGGACAGGACCTGCTGGAGATGCTCGTCCGCCGCCGGGTCGGCCGGCGGATGAGCGGCGCGGGTGTCCGGATGGTGTGCGTGCACCAGGCGTCGGTAGGCGCTGGCAATCTCGGCCTGGGACGCCGAGGAGGACAGGCCCAGCACCCGATACGGATCCCGCTCGGTAGCCATCGCCTCGCCTCATTCGTGGTGCACGGGAAAAGGTGGTTCCGGGCTCGGGATGCCGGAACCACCAGGGCGGGGCGGGCCCCGGGCCGCACGAAGGGACCCGCCCCCGCTTGTCGGCGTCATTGCCGTCCGGGTGGGCACTACCGCCCGGAACGGCCGACGGGAGACCGTGTGCCAGTCAATGGCGATGCGCCCCGATCGAATTCGGCACCCGAGCGCGGGTTGCCGGATCGGTGGTCGGCGCCGCGGTGGGTTTCCGTGGGTCGGCGGTGCCGGGCGGTGTGCTCGAATGGGGCTCGCCGCGCCGCGCGGGGAGCAAAGACAGGTGAAGGAGGCGGCAGCGGGCGAACCCGTCAGCTGATGCACTCGTCTGGTTCATCACCCCTTGCGTGTTCGACGATCAACCGTGCTCGACTGTGGACAGATCGGATTTCTACGGTCTCGGAGGTGAGCGCTGCGTGGCCCGGATCTCCGGCAACGGTGGTGCCGTCACCGTCCACCACACCGGAGCGGGAGGGGATGGACGCGGCGGACCGGCCGGTGCGGTGGCCACCCGATGGAGCAGGACTACGGCCTGCGGCGTGAGCGCGTCGGCGAGGATGCGGTCCGAATCGGCCACGAGCAGTGCGTAGTCGAGCTCGTGCCACGGCCACACCGTCTCGCGTTCGGTGCGCCCCCCTGTCTCGGTGGCGTTCACCTCGGCGACCATGTTCGCCCATGTCATCGTCTGTTCACCCCCTCCCGAACCACTTCCATCTCGGTCAGGTGCAGCGGATCGTGTCATCCCGTGCGGTCAGGCGTTGACGGCCTTCTGTTCGGAATGACCGTTGCTGCTGATCTCGATCTTGCGGGGCTTGGCCTTCTCCGCGATCGGGATCGTCAACCGCAGCACACCGGCGTCATAGTTCGCCTCGATCTTGTCGACATCGAGATTCTCACCGAGGAACAGCTGCCGACTGAACACCCCACGCGGGCGCTCCGCGGCCACCATCTCCCGGTTCTCGTCCAGCGCGGCCCGTTCGGCGCGCACCGTCAGAGTGCTCTTCTCGACGTCCAGATCCAGCGAGTCGGCCTCGACCCCGGGCAGATCGAACTCCACCACGAACCGGTCCTCTTCCCGCCAGGCGTCCATCGGCATCACCGCCGGACGGGCCGCGGTACCGAAGATCTGCTGCGTCAGACGGTCCAGATCACGGAACGGATCCGTGCGCATCAACATCATGTCCACCTACCTCCAGAATCCTTTCACCCCATCAGGTAAACTTCCTACAGATGCTGTAGGTTCGTTATAGCATCTGCCGTAGACTATGACAAGAGAGTGTGCGAGAAAATTCCCGATCGGAGCAAAAAAATGTCCGAAGAATCCGCCCCCCGGGAGCCCGAATCGCCTTCGGTGCGTGGTGTTTACGGCATCTCGGTGGCCGCGGAGCTGTCCGGGTTCGGGGTCTCGGCGCTGCGCCTGTACGAGGAGTACGGGCTGATCACCCCGGGCCGCACAGGCGGGGGAACCCGCCGCTACAGCGACTACGACCTGGCCCGGCTCAAACGCATCGCCGAACTCATCGACGCCGGAGTCAACCTCGTCGGCATCGGCCGGGTCCTCGACCTCGAAACCCGCACCGGCGAACTCGAACGCGACAACCTGCGCCTGGAAGCGGACAACGCGCAACTACGCGCCGAACAAGACCCCGCAACCGCCACCGCCTCCGCCGAGGAAGACACCGCCGGTGAGGCGGCACCGGAGCCGGGGACCACCCGAACCGGGCGACGACGGCACCCGGCGTCCCGCGGCCGAACCCGCCTGGGGGACCGTCCCGCCCGGGAACGAGCCGGCGGCGACCACCACTGAGGGACACCGGGCCCTCACCCGGCCTCAACGAGTGCCGACCAGGAACTTCGCTGACGTCCGGACAGTGAGGGGCCCCGGCGTCGGGGGGTTACGTCGGGACCCGATGTTCCTCGAATCCGGACTCGGATAGGGGATTTTCTCGAGGAACACCGTCGAGAATACGCCGCACCCGCGGCGGTGAATAGCACCTTTTCACCCCGGTCACACGGGATAGCCGACCGACCCGGGACGGGGTCAGTCAGGTACCCGGTGCGACGGTGCGCGCGTCAGGTGCAGGTGTCCGTCGATCACCGCCTGGGCGACATCGTGCACGCTGGTGCGGTGCCGGCGGGCATGTCGGCGCAACCGGTCGAACGTCTCGTCGACGGTGAGGTTGCCCTCGGCGGCGACGATGCCCTTGGGCTGCTCGATCACCACCCGCGATTCCAGCGCGTTCTCGAGTTGCTCGGTCGACTGTTGCCGCTTCCGCAGGGTGGCATCGGTCGCCAGAGGCCCAGCGACCACCCGGACCAGGACCGCGGCCGCGGACAGATCGCCAGGCATCCACGGGCGTGGAGTGGCCGAATGCAAATCCAGGCATCCCAGGCTCTGCCCGCCCCACCGCAACGGCACCGCCGCGGTGGCGGCGATCCCGCCACGCTGCCGGCGGCGACGAGTCGGGCCACCGCCCCCGCGCCTGCGCCAGATCCCCACCGCCACCACCGCACCCCGGCGCTGCGCCTCGCAGGCCGGGCCGCGCCGGGATCGTTGTTTGGGCACGTTCGAGTCCTGCACCGGCGCCGATGCCGCGGCCACGGTCAACTCTCCGTCGGCGGGCAGTAGGACCGCGGCCCCGGCCAGATCGAACCCGATTCGGTCAGCTCGGAGCCGATGCCGCCGATCGGTGACGGCTCCTCGAACATCTGCAAGATCCGGCTCAGAGCTGCCACATACGACATGTGATGAGGACCCCCTCAGCTCGGGCGCACGATAGTGGCGTCAGAGTTTTCGGGAGCTTGAGGAGGTCCCAATGACTGTCGTAGGCGGGTTCGACGTGCACCGGCAGCAGATCACCTTCGACTATGTGGACACCGACACCGATCGGGTGTGGTGGGGGCAGATCCGTCCGGCGACTCGGCACACGCTGCGGGCCTGGCTGGCCGAGTACTGACCCGGCGGGGACGCCGAGATCGCGGTGGAGGGCTGCACCGGGTGGCGGTACGTCGTGGAGGAGCTGACCGCCGCCGGGGCGACGGCACAGCTGGCCGACCCGGCCGAGACCGCCGGGCTGCGCGGCCCGAAGAAACGCGCGAAGACCGACCGCGCCGACGCCCGGCTGCTGCGCACGCTGCTGCTGGAGGATCGGTTGCCGCGGTCGTGGATCCCGCCCGAACAGGTCCTCGAGGCCCGGACGTTGGGCCGGTTGTACTGCGCGTTGATGGACGAGCGCCGGGCCTGGCAGCAGCGCATCCACGCGCAGCTCTTCCATCAGGGCTGCCCGCCGATCACCGGACTGTTGACCGTGGCCGGCCGCGACGGGCTCGCCCGGGCCGAGTTGTCGGTCGCGGGCCGGCAGTACGTGGACACCGCACTACGCACGATCGACTCGCTCACCGTCGAGATCGACTCGCTGCGAAAACAATTGATGGCGTTCGCGCGCCGCCAGCCGGGCTGTCGGGCGCTGCAGGCCGACCACTACGGAGTGGGATGGCTCTGCGCGGTGATCATCTGGGCCGAGATCGGCGACGCCCGCCGGTTCCGCAGTTCCGACCAGGTGCGCTTCGCCGGACTCGACATCACCGTGTACTCCTCGGACGGCAAACGCTCACCAGGGCACCTGTCCCGGCAGGGCTCGCCGGAGCTGCGATGGGCGGCGTTCGAGGCCGCCCGGTGCGCCGCCCGCCGCGGGTCCCCCGACTACGCCTACTACCACAAGGTGGCCGCCGTGCTGGACGGCAAACGGCCCGCGTTGGCGGTGGAACGGAAACTGCTGCGCCGCTGCTACCACACCCTGCGTGAGCTGGGCGAGGTCTCGATGGCGCCGGTCATCGAACGGGAGGTCGCCTGACATGGCCTGTGCGCGTGCCCTGCCCATGATTCACCTGATGCCTGCGGTCGGCTCCCGCCAAGATCCTGACGCCACCCCGCCACGTCCCGGAAGAATGAGCAGCCGCACCCTTTTCGGCCCGGCATGCCGGGCACCCCATCGATCATCATGTCACCGGGCTCGTCGCCCGTGGACCCAGATAAGGCTGGGTGCCGGCACGCGCCACCACACACAGTTGCTCCCCGACCAGAACGCCGGGAGGCACCCGCGACCTGAACCACACGTGTTCGCCCTCGTCGTCCCGGGCTCTCAGCATGCGGCGGATCCTCGCCCGGCATCAAGGTCGTTCGTCCTCGCTGCGCTGCGGGCGCTCCACCTTGACCCCCGGCTGCGGTCCCCCGCGGCCCACGGGCGACAACGAGGGCAAACACTGGAAATGACCCAAATGACCAACGGATCCTACCTTTACGGGGGTCCGCATCACAGATAAGGATCCATGACCTCCCCCGCACCTTCACGCCGCACCATCGTCCGCCGACTGGGACTGGCAGCATCACGGATGCTGCCGCGGTGCCGGCACCGCGCTGTTCTTCTCCCCCGACGGCGAACGGGCATCGGCTGCCGGCTCCGAACGATCGCCCGCCCCGAAGGAAGGCATTCCGATGACCAACATTGTCCTGTTGCTCCTGGTGCTCGTCACCGGGCTCGCCGTGTGCCGGGCGCTGCACCATCACTTCGAGCACGCCACCGCACCCCCGAACATTCCGCCGACCCGATTCCGCTGACTCCGACCGCCCACCTCTTTGTGGTTCACGCTGGTGCGCTGCTGGGTTCGGGACTCGGTGGAACACCGGAACATCGGCCGGCGATTGGTGGCCGGGTCCGGCGGGCACCCTGAAACCCAGGAGCGGCAGTGGGACCGGTACCGGTGCCGCTACAGGTTCCGCGGGTTCAACAGTGAGCCCGCGGAACCGCCTGACCCCGCCACTTCACCGGCGCAGCACGGGCACCCGGCTATCCCCTCGCTCGTCAGGTCCTACACCGCCCGAACACAGTTGGGAACTTCCTCATGTGGTTTCCTCCGGACGCTGTCGCGTTCGACCTGAACCAGCCCACCCCGGCACCACCGGCCCTGACCCCACCGGGCGGGGTGGGGATTCTTGGCACCCTTATCGCCGCGCTCCGCATGCCCGGGCGGACCCCCGCTGCGACCGCGCGTCCGCGTCCGCGGATCGGATACCGCACGGCCGTGACCGCGGACCACGTCCACGCCACCACCCCGCAGTCCCGGATCGGGGGCCGGCTGCTGCGGGCGGTCGGCGAGCGGGACGTGCCGGCGGTGATCGAGCAGACGTGTGCGGTGGCCTGCGCGCACGGCCCCTGTGCTCCCCTGCTCCACCCGGTGATGCTCTGGCTGCTGACCCAGCTCGGGCTTCTGCTGCGCGAGCGCGTCGGAGTCGACGGGGAGTCGTTCGCGTTCGAGATGCTCACCGGGGCGGAGGTGCGGTCCGAGCCGACCGCACTGTCCGACGATGATGCCTGCGGCCTCCGGATCCGGGTGCTTGCCGCCCTGTCCCAGGACCACACGCCGCCGCCGTGGGCGCCGCGGACCACCGGTCCGGCCGTCGTCCCCATACCGCCGGAACGGGTCCGGATGCTGCTCGACGCCCTGCTCTGGCTCGACGACCTCCTCGATTACAACCTCTGACCCATCCTGACGGGGACGGTGGCGTGGTGACGGTGGCCGCTACCGGGTGGGCGGTGCAGGCAGGACAGTTCCCGGGCGGCGTCGTCGAGGCCGACGCAGGGGATCCCGCGGCGGCACACTTCCTGCAGGGTCTGCGCCTCGTCCGGGGTGCACAGGCCGTCGAGAACGTCGTCGGTGGCGATGGCGACCAGGGCGTCCTCACTGCAGGTGTGGACCTGTTCGACGTCGTGCCCGCGGGCCCATTCGGTGATGGTGGACCAGCGGTCCCGGTCGGCGGGATCGGTGAACGCGCCCAGCAGCACGATGCTGCCGGTGCGGGTGGTCAGATTGTGCACAGTCATGTCGGTCCTTCCTCGTTCGTTCAGTTCGGGCCGTCGCACAGCCGCAGCGGCATGCACTGGGAAAGAAAGAGCCGATAAGAAACCGTTCCTGCGCCCGAGGCGCCGCAGACACACCGGTACCAGAGCAGCGGCCACCCACCGACTCCTCGCCGGGGTCCGGGGCGATAACCGCACGGGTACCCAACCCCGCCGCGTGCGAACCCGCGATTCCGATAGGAGCGGGTTCGTGGACCTTCGGCCCTGGCCAGCGCGGTCTCGTGATCGTTATGATCGGATTCTGCCGTCCCCGGGAAGAGGGCGGCGCCGCGAAAACTGGACCCACCGCAGGATGTTTCCCGCCGCGGTGCACCGATGATCGGCGTCGAACCCGGGAGGACATTCTTGGTCTCGGGCTCGGTGCGCGACGCGTGCCGCGTGCCGCCGCGGTCGCGGTCGCCGAAACACTCCCTGACACCGAGCAGTGTCGGCCCGGCCGGTCACCACCTCTGGGCGCTCCGCCCCTGGGCCGGTCCGCAGAGGTGCTGTGCGGCTGAGTGTTCCACCTGTCGTGCGGGTGGCTGTTTCACCGGATCAGGGACCGGGTCATGTCGTGGCAGCGTGTTCCCAGGACCCAGGAAGGCTGAGGTCGATGACAACGTCACCGCATATCACCACCGATCACGACGAGATCCGCCGCTGGATCCAGGCGCATCACGGTGCGCCGGCACGCGACGGGGCGGGCGGTCTGCGGATCGACTTCCTCGGTGTCGCCGCGGGAGTGGAGCATCTGCCGTGGGATGAGTGGTTCTCCGTCTTCGAGGAGCGGGGTCTGGCCCTGTGCTATCCCGAACCCCATGTTCGCGGCGGAAGAAGTGCCTGGTTCGAATTCGTGCCGCGCGCCCGAACCGCCGCCGGTTCGGTCCGATGAGCACACCGACCCGATCACCGTCCCGCCCCGGCACAGCCGACACCCTGCCCGGCCCGGGGGACCGACACCGGCCGGCCGGTACTCGCTCTCATCGGCCGCCGCGGACACATCGACGACCAGCGGGATGCCGTTGGCTTCGGACAGGACGTGGATCTTCGACCCCTTCTTGCCGCGATCGACCGGACTCGGCCCTGTCAGCGATCCCCCTTTTTCGCCCGGACGCTCGCGGCGTCCAGGATCGCGGCCGTCCAGTCGAGTTCACCGGCGTTTCCGAGCCGGTCGAGCACCTCGCGGTGCAGTCTCTCGAACACCCCGGCCGCCGCCCAGGCGGTAAATCTTCGGTGCGCGGTAGGCACGGTGACCCCGAACGAGGGCGGCAGATGTAGTCGACGATCACCGCAGTCGGCGGTCGACCTCCGCCGCCGCGAAAAACGCGCTCGCGGTCTTCAATATTTCGCTGGCTCTGCGTAATTCGGCGACTTCTCGGCGAAGCCGGGCGACCTCGTCCGACGACGACACCGATCCTGCCAGCCAGCCCCGGGCCAGCCACTACAAACACTTACAGGCGGTTCACTTCGTGCTCCGGTTCGAACCGGGTGCGCTCCGGGACCGGTACCGAT
Source organism: Rhodococcus sp. 4CII (assembly GCF_014256275.1). NCBI lineage: Bacteria > Bacillati > Actinomycetota > Actinomycetes > Mycobacteriales > Nocardiaceae > Rhodococcus > Rhodococcus sp. 4CII. The sequence continues at coordinate 166,056 of NZ_JACCFE010000004.1, read as the reverse complement.
CGTTTCTGCGGTGGCGGTCAGTGCCAGTCCGGATCCGAGTCCCCGCGGGCGGCCACGGCGCGTAGCAGCGCCGCTGCCGCCACACGGCCGGGACGCGGCGGAATCGTGGTCATGTCTCCAGCCTCCTCTTCTTTCCGGTCCCTGCCACCGGCGAGCGGATACGTTCTCACCAACCGGACGACCCGCGATCGGTGGGGCCGGTGCCGCTGTCGAGCCGGTGGACCACGGTGGGGACCGGAAAGGCGTCCCGGGCACGGAATTCAAGCTGCAGCAGGTCCGCGATCACCTCATTAGTGCGGTCGGCGATGACCTCCGGGTGCGGCCGCCGGCCGAGCCCGAGCCCGCAGATGATCAGGACCCGATCGGCGCACTGTCCCTCGAGGCCCAACGTCCACCCGAAATACCGGTTCCAGGCGACCAGGATGCGGCGCCCGCTGTAGTACCGGAACTGCTGCGACACCACCACCACCGCATCGAAGGTGACCTCGTCCCATCGGCGGATCGTCTCGGCGTTCAAGGCCCGCGCCACCGCGCACACATACGCATTGCTGTCGGGATTGTCGCCGGCGCCGACGCCGCTGCTCATCGTGACCACTTCCTCCACCTCGACACACGTACCCGTCCGCGGTGACGTCGAAACTACCCGGTCGACGCTGGTCAGGAAGATAAACAGGGCGACCCGGCGCCCGGTCCTGCCCGGTGGAGGGAGCAGGGCGATGTTTGGGATCGGGCCCCATCGGGCACGACCCACACACATCCGCTCCCAGACTTCGACAGAGGTGTACTCGATGGCGGCATTGCCCAGTCACACCACCACCCCTCCCCGCGGTACGGGATCGCGTACCCGCGCCCTCGACACCGCCGAGGGGGTGCTGATCGGGATCCGCCGGATCCCGGCTGCGGACGCCTTCGACGAACTGGTCGGTGCGGCCCGCCGCCGCGGCGTGTCCGTCTTCGCCCTCGCCGAGGCCCTCTGGTCGCGCTCGCCGGCGGAACCGAGCCACCCGATTCCGTCGCCGCCCGCACGGCCCGACCGAATGGGGCGCACTGTTCTGGCCCTGAAACCGGAAAGCACCGTTTCGGGATACGTACTCAGCAACCTGGTCCCCGGATCCGCTTTCGCCGGTTTCGGAGATCGTGGCGGCGGATACTCTACGAAAACCACCGTCCGAGTTCCTTCGGACACACCGCGATTCGGGCGATAGGGTCCACCAGCCGCGGTGACCGATAGGGCGCTCACTCCGGTTGGTGGGCCACCGTGCCCACCGCGAGCGACCGGACACGCACAGGCGAGACCCAGTGTGAGGTCGACAGGTCCACTGCCGGGGCACGAGCGCGGAAGGAGGGGCTGATGTCGACGGCGCGGCACGCCGACGGACAGTCCACCGACCGAGGAGATGATGGTGCAGGAACTGGGATGGGACGACGACGTCGACGAGGACCTGCGTCGACGCATCGAGGACATCCTCGGGGACGAACTGGTCGACGACAATTTCGGCGAGAGGGTCGACGCGGTTGTTGTGGTGGCGCAGCGGGGACGGTGACCTCACCGACGAGCTGATCACCACGCGCACGGTGTTGTCCGACACCGGTTTCGTGTGGTTGATGACCCCGAAACCCACCCGAGCCGATCCCGTGGACGCGGCGGAGGTGACCGAAGCCGCCGACCTCGCCGGGCTGCACGGGACCCGCCTCACCCAGTCCAGCCCACCCGCCTCGCGGGCGCGGTCGTCCTCGACCGCGGCGCGGCCCGCCCCCTGGTGACAGGCACAGGGGAGGGCGCCGGGTGACCACGTCACCCGAACGAGCCGAGGCCGTGATATCGCGCCCGGATTTGAGGGCGTCACACCGTTTCGGGGCGGCCGAACAGCGGCGCGAAACCCTCGGGCAGTGACCCCAGGACGGTGTGCAGGCAGTCGTCGACGGCCTGGGCCCCCGTGGCCAGCACCGCGCTGGTGTCCCATTCGGCGGTGGCGGGGTGGGTGCCCAGGGCCTGGGTGATGCGGCGCCGGAACTCCTCGATCCCGTAGTCGGGTGCGGACCGTCCGTCCTCGATGGGGCCGAGCGCGTCACGTGCCAGCGGCGGCTGCGCGGCCAGTGCCCGCACCTCCCCGGCGCCAGCCGCGCCACGAGCTTTCGGAGCACCACCGTGATCACCCCAGTGGCCTCCCCCAGGCTGTCGTATTCTCCGTATTCGCGGACCCGTGACAGGAATTCAGTGTCGTCCATCATATCCTTTCTGTGCTCCCGTGTGTTCTCCTTCTCTCGCTCGCGAGGTGCTTCGCACACATCGGCCGATCCACCCCCGGCCGCCTCCTCGCACACACTCGACAGGGGGCGGTGGTCAGGGCAGGGGAACCGGAGGTGTCGGCGGGATCAGCGACAGAAGGAACAGCATTCCCAGGGCGATACCGACCGCTCCGGCGGCGATCCCGGCCAGGGCGTCGCGGTCGTCGCCGTCGAGGACCGCCCCCAGCCCGAACGCCCAGAACAAAGCGACCGACACTCCACCGCACACCATCGCCGCATCGCTGTGGCGCCGCACCGAATCGGGTTGCCGGGTACCAGGATCCTGTCCAGCACAAGTCATGCGCGGGGCTTCCTTTCGTGTTCCGATCGAGTGCTGTCACCGTTCCCGGCGCACGGGTGCGCGTCGGGAACGGCGGCGCCAGACGGTTAGTCGGTAGTGCCCCATGCGCCGCGATCGGGCGCTCGCGCTCTTGGGGAGCGTCACGGTCAGGGCACCGTCGGCGAGTGCGGCGGTGATCTTGTCGGCATCGACGTCGAGGGCCAGCAGGGTGCGGAATACGAAGCCGTTAGGGTGGCGGGTGCGGCTGCGGGTGTGCGCAGCCACCCGAGCTTCTTCTTCTCCACGAACTCACCACTGATCTCGAGTTTGTTGGCGGAGAGGGTGATGTTCAGGTCCTCGCGTTTCACCCCGGCACCTCGACCTCCAGGACGTACCCGTCGTCGGTCTCGGACACATCCACCAGCGGCCGACACGCCTGCCCGTCACCGGACGATGCGCCCAGCATCGAATCCCGCAGAGGACTGATCCGGCCGCGCAATGTCGTTGTGCTCGGCGGCCGGATCCCACCGCCCGGACTCTCCACCGCTGCGATTCGCAGATGCAGCCATGGCACGACACCTCCCGCTTGCCGCTGCGTCTTGTTCATCACCGATGAGGGTAGACATCCCGGGAGCGGTTCTCCTGCAACAGTATTGGTATCCGCAATGCCGGTATCCGAAACCGGCCACTACCGCCCAACCGGTGGCAGATTCGGCTGGCCGCGCGGGCTCGGCCGGCGGCCGGGGTGGCCCTGGGGCCTGCGGTGTCGGCGGCTGGGAGGTGGGGTCGTCCGCGGCCGCCGACGCAGACGGAGTCGGAGGTGATCGACAGGTCCGCGAGCAGGCCGAGGAAGACCCGCGCGTAGCGCGACTGTGCGGTCGCGGCGGCCACGGCCGCCCAGTCGACGTGCTCGGCGAGCTGCCGGGCGATCTGCACCAACGGCACGAAGTCGTGCCGCTGCCGGCCCAGGGCGTCGAGTTTGTCGATCATCACCTCGGTGGGGGCGAGCACCGGCACCGTGGTGTCGCCGATCCTCCCGCGTACCGTGTGCTCGAGCAGGGCGGCAGTGACCTCGCCCCCGCCGGGGCGACGGAACACCACGTGCACCCGGTGATCGTCGGCGAAGAACCGGTGGGTGCGCCCGTCGAGGCAGCCAACTGTGCGCAGACCGGCCGACACCAGCACCGAGCAGGCCCGGGGCGCGTCGATGGGGGTGACGGCGATCTCCACCGAGTGGTCGGCCGGCGGCCCGCCCAGGGCGGACGCGGCCCAGTCGCCGGTGATCGCGCACCGAATGTCGTTGCCCCGCAGCAGGTCGACCACCATGGCCACCGTTCGGGCCTGCCGGTAATCCCGGTCCTGGACGGCCCGCGGACCGGGAAAGTCCCCCGGCCCAGGGTGCCGGTGCTGCCTGGGGTGGGTCTGCTCGGTGCTCATATCTTCGCGGGTACCCCGGCGGGCTCGGGTGAATCGTCGTGCCGCACGCATACACCGCCCGGCGTCAGCGGGTGTCGGCGCCCACCGCGGCGAGATCGCCGATCGCCGCGACAGTGCGGCCGATGTGCGGATCGACCCAGCACGGGTGGGCGTCCCGGACCCGGGGCACCCACACGGCGGCGTCGCGGCAGTGCCATTGCACCCCTCGGTTGCCGCAGCAGCGCCGCCTGCACGGTGTTCGCCACCCATATCGTCGCATCGACCGCCGGCAGCCGCGGGGCCAGGCCGCGGCCGAGGATCCGCCGGCCCCCGCCGATCTCATCGAGCCGGGCGAGGCCAGGTGGGGCGGGATCCCAGGCAAGGAGCACCTGTCCTGGGGGGCTTGCCCCTGAGATGTGGACACCAATTCCTATGCGGCGGTGGCCAGCGTAGCCGATCGCTGCTCGAACTCGACCGGACAGATTTGGCCGAGAGTGGAATGCCTCCTTCGTGTGTTGTATCGCGTGACCCAGCGGAAGACTGCGGCCCGCGCCTCACCAGCGCCGTTCCAGCGCTTTCTGCCCTGCAGCGTTTCCCGTTTCAACGTCGCGTTCAGCGATTCGGCACCGGCGTTGTCCGCCGACGTTCCGACCGCACCCCGCGATCTGATGACACCCAACTCCCGACACACGTCGGCGAACTCCCTCGAGACGTATTGGGCGCCGTTGTCGCTGTTAAGCGGAATTCGGCTTAACAGCGATTAAGCCGAGGTTTTCGTTACGCCGAGAAAGCGCGAGTTCGTGTGCCCGCTTAGATATTCTGTGGACTTCTTCGGCTTAACGATTGATTGTCTGGCTTACGTTTGTCGTGTCCACTGTCGCAATGGAAGGAGACTGCGATGGATACGACAATCACCAGATCGGTGCGGTCGTTATTGCCGACTTGCGACACCTCGCCCACGAAAGGTGTCGACCACCAACACCTTCTACGTAATCGCCTCCATCGATATGATGCGCGCTGCCGTCAACGCCGCCTCCTCAGCCCGGCGCCTCGCCGAACACCACCTCGCCGAAGACACACTGCGAGCCCTCTACAGCCTGCGATGAACCTGAAACGTTAAGCCGAGAAATCCGACCGAAATATGCAGCTGACCAGACCCAACCCTGAATTCCTCGGCTTAACGAAAACCTCGGCTTAATCGGAGTGGAAGATTGCGCCGTCGAGGCCGGCGGCACCGCGTGCGGCGGCCGCCGCCCGCAACGCATCGGTCACAAACCCGGTGCGCATATGTGGGGCGATCGACCAACCCGCCAACCGTTTCGAATAGAGATCCAAGACCGTTGCCAGATAAAGGAAGTCACCTTCACCCACCGGCAGGTAGGTAATGTCGCCGACGTACTTGGTGTTCGGCTCACTCGAGGTGAAATCCCGCCGGATCAGGTCCGGAACCGGGGTCGCGGACGGCTCGGGCACCGTGGTGCGGACCGTCTTGCGCAAGTGCACCCCGACGATCCCGTTCTCACGCATCACCCGTTCCACCCGCTTGTGGTTGACAACTACCCCGTCCGCGCGCAGCTCCGCAGTCACCCGCGGGACACCGTAGGTGCCGTCAGAGTCGGCATGGATGGCGCGGATCCGCGCGACCAGCTCCTCGTCGGCCCGGGCCCGGGCGGCGCGGGCCGACGCGCAGGCCCGCCACCGGTAGAAGCCGGACCGGGACACCTCGAGGATCTGGCACAGCCACTTCACCGGAACGGTGTCGCAGTGGTCGTCAATGAACTGAAAGCGGCTCACCAATTCGTCTCGCCCGCGAAATACTTCGCGGCCCTGCGCAGAATCTCCCGCTCGGTCTCGAGCTTCCGGATCTGGGCCTTGAGCTGCCTGTTCTCGTCCTCCAACACGGACTCGGACGATACCTCGCCTGCCCGCGAAGCCCCACTGGCCCGGAGCTCGGCAGTGGACGTACCGGTGCGTTTGCGCTCGGCCCGGACCCAATTGCGCAGAGTCTCGCGGCTGACTCCCCGGTCGTTGCCGATGCCCTCGAAGGTGTGGCTCGGATCGGACAGATACAGCGCGACGGCATCGGCCTTGAACTCCGCCGAGTACTCCTTCATCGCCATCAGTGACATCTCTTCCTCTGGGACCCTCACGTCCCAGTGTTCACGATGTCCTCACTCAGGGGGCAACCCCCACCCACCCGCGGCACTCCACCCGTGTCTCGACCGGTGCCACGCTCGCCGGACGATCAGTCCGCGTCGCGGCGGGCGAAGCATTCGGTGGCCGGGGTGAACCCCGGCTGGGCGAGCATGTCGATGTCCGCCCACCCGTCGTCGCCGAACACCACCGAATCGGTGTGCCAGACCAGGCTGACGTTCTCGCAGCCGTGCTCGAGGATCAGGTATTCGTAGTTCTTCAGTGCCACCAGGGTTTCGTCCGTCATCGCCACCACCCCCGACCACATGTGCGGGCGCCGACCGCCCGAGCCTGCCAGGGCGGTTCCATTATGCCACAGATCTACCGCGAATCGAGGAGGAAATCTCGACCACACGTCTCCGCTTCGGCGGTTGCACACCGTGTCAGCCGGTCGCGGCGGTGCGGGGGTAACAGGCGGTGCGAGTGAGGAAGTCGTCGATCAGGGCACCGGTGGCCTCGGGCCATTCGAACTGCGGGAGGTGCCCGCAGTCCGGCAAGATCACCGACCGCACCTGCGGTGCGGTGACGGTGAGGTGGTCGGCGAAGCGTGCCGGGACCAGGGGGTCGTCGGCGCCCCACACGCACAGGGTGGGCACCGCCAACTGCGGCAGGCGGCTCCACACCCCCCGGTCGCCGAACGGTTCGTCCAGGTACAGACCGAGCGTGGCCGACCACAGCGCCCGCCGGTGGGCGGGGTCGCGCAGGGTGATCTCCCATTCGTCGGCGGCGGCGTCGAACCAGTGCCGGGCCACCCGGTCCGGGTCGGCGAACAAGGTCCGGTAGGCGCCGCGGGTGCCGTCGCGGAGCAGCCGCTGCGGAACGGCGAGGGGCAGCCGGGCGAGATCGGCGGGGATCCGGCGGGCCAGCGCGGTAAGTGGGCGTCGCCGCCCGGCGGCCAGCGCCGGGCACAGCAGCACGAGGGCCCGGACCGTCTCGGGCTCGCGCAGGGCGAGTTCGAGGGCGACCCGACCGCCGAGCGAGTGCCCGATCACCGCACTCGCGGGTGCGGCGACGGTATCGAGGAAGGCGCGCAACCAGCGCTGCAACTGTACGGGGTCGTAGTCCCAGTTCGGTGCCGCCGACGAGCCGAATCCGGGCAGGTCCGGGGCGAGTACCCGATGCTCGGCGACCAGGTCGGCCAGCACCGGCAGCATCGAAGCGCTGGTGGCACCGAGACCGTGCAACAGCACCACCGACGACCCGCCCGGGGCACCGGCATCGAGGTAGGCGGTGCGCACCCCGAAGACGGCGGCCTCCCGGACCCGGGCCCGGACCGGCAGGTCCGCCGCCGGGGACAGGATGCCGCCGAGGGCGAGCACCGCGGCCATGCTGCCCCGCACCCGCAGCCCCCCGGTCAGGAACGCCTCCACCAGGCTGTACTGTCCGGCCAGCAGCGGCACCACCGCCGCCGGGTCGGCGGTGATCGTGGCCGTCGGCCGCGCCGGGATACGGGTGTCCACGCTGACCGTGCCGAACCGGGTGCGCACAACCCACCGGCCGAGGCCGACGAGGTCGAACACCACGCTCACCGGCCGGTGCGCCAGCACCCCGTCGCGCACCCTCTCGGGCAGCGCGGTCGCCAGTGCCCGGCCCAGATCGTCATCCCGCCGCTGCAGCGGAAGTTGCGTCCGCGTCACCTCGCGGGTCATCTCCTCTCATCAAGTAAACGCCGCTTCACTCGTATAACAACAACAGGCACCGAAATCTTTCACCCGTGAGCGTGAAAGACGATATTGTGCCGCGCTTTCGCGCCGCTCTGATGCCGTGGCCGCCGACACATGTGATCAGATAATCTCGCTGTCGCCACACCGTGGTCGCCGTTCCGGCGTCCGACATCGATGGGTGCGGGCCCTACGGACGTGACCGACTCGACCACGCGATGTGGCACTCGGCGACCTGCCCAGCGCCCGGGAACAGAGCACTTGAGAAAACTTCCTGTGTTTGCGGCATATTTTCTTGACGGTGGTTGTTGTACGGAGAGAAAATTGAACTGTCAATGAAGGGTTTCGGCGGGTGCGCCGAGGGTGTGCCCGGGGTGTGGAGGGAAGGTCATGGCACGGGCGGTCGGGATCGATCTGGGCACTACGAACTCGGTGGTGTGCGTGCTCGAGGGCGGCGACCCGGTGGTGGTCGCCAACTCGGAGGGTTCGCGCACGACACCGTCGGTGGTGGCGTTCGCGAAGAACGGTGAGGTGCTGGTCGGCCAGCCCGCCAAGAACCAGGCGGTGACGAACGTGGACCGGACGGTGCGATCGGTGAAACGGGAGATCGGCACCGACTGGCATGTGGCGATCGACGACAAGAAGTACAGCGCGCAGGAGATCAGTGCCCGGGTGCTGATGAAACTGAAGCGGGACGCGGAGTCGTATCTGGGTGAGGACATCACCGACGCGGTGATCACCGTCCCCGCGTACTTCGAGGACGCCCAGCGTCAGGCCACGAAGGAAGCCGGCCAGATCGCCGGGTTGAACGTCCTGCGCATCGTCAACGAGCCCACCGCGGCCGCACTGGCCTACGGCCTCGACAAGGGCGAGAAGGAACAGACCATCCTGGTCTTCGACCTCGGTGGCGGCACCTTCGACGTCTCGCTGCTCGAAATCGGCGAGGGCGTCGTCGAAGTCCGGGCCACCTCCGGTGACAACCACCTCGGTGGTGACGACTGGGACGACCGGATCGTGAAGTGGCTCGTCGACAAGTTCAGGGCTCAGAACGGCATCGATCTGACCAAGGACAAGATGGCCCTGCAGCGTCTCCGCGAGGCTGCCGAGAAGGCCAAGATCGAACTGTCCTCCTCGCAGAGCACGTCGATCAACCTGCCCTACATCACCGTCGATGCGGACAAGAACCCGCTGTTCCTCGACGAGCAGCTGTCGCGCAGTGAGTTCGAGAAGATCACGTCCGATCTCCTCGACCGCACCCGGGCCCCGTTCCAATCGGTGATCAAGGACGCGAAGATCTCCGTCAAGGACATCGACCAGGTCGTGCTCGTCGGTGGTTCCACCCGTATGCCGGCCGTGACGAATCTGGTGCGCGAGCTGACCGGCGGAAAGGAACCGAACAAGGGTGTCAATCCGGACGAGGTCGTCGCCGTCGGCGCCGCCCTGCAGGCCGGTGTCCTCAAGGGCGAGGTCAAGGACGTGCTGCTCCTCGACGTCACCCCGCTCTCGCTCGGTATCGAGACCAAGGGTGGCGTGATGACCAAGCTCATCGAGCGCAACACCACCATCCCGACCAAGCGTTCCGAGACCTTCACCACCGCTGACGACAACCAGCCGTCGGTGCAGATCCAGGTGTTCCAGGGTGAGCGCGAAATCGCCTCGCACAACAAGCTGCTCGGCTCGTTCGAGCTCGCGGGGATTCCGCCGGCACCGCGGGGGGTGCCGCAGATCGAGGTCACCTTCGACATCGACGCCAACGGCATCGTGCACGTGACCGCGAAGGACAAGGGCACGGGCAAGGAGAACACGATCAAGATCCAGGAGGGGTCCGGTCTGTCCAAGGAGGAGATCGACCGGATGATCCGCGACGCCGAGGCGCACGCCGCCGAGGACAGCCGCCGCCGGGAGGAGGCCGAAACCCGCAATCAGGCCGAGTCGCTGGTGTATCAGACCGAGAAGATCATCACCGACAACGAGGACAAGGTGCCCGCCGACGTCAAAGACAAGGTCCGATCGGCGATCAAGAACGTCCAGGACGCGTTGACCGGCAGCGACATCGGCGTGATCAAGACCGCGGTGGAGAAACTGGCCACCGAATCCCAAGCCCTCGGTCAGGCCATCTACGCCGCCCAGGCGCCGCAAGGTACGGCAGCCGGTGGTGACGGCGCCGACGCGGCAGCCGGAGCTGGGGGCGCGGGGTCGGGGAACGGTCAGGGCGCCGACGACGACGTCGTCGACGCCGAGGTGGTGGACGAACCCCGGGAGGGACGCTCATGAACACCCCCCACGACGAGCAGCAACGTTCCGAAACATCCGGTCGCAGGGGCAACGGGCGGCAGCCGCCCCGCGAACCGATCGCGATCACCGACCGCCGTCGCATCGACCCGGTCACCGGGCAGGTCCGCGAGGACACGGGTCCTACCCGCTCCTCGCACAGCGGCCAGGGCGGGCACCCGATCACGACGACCAGCGGGAAGGCGCCGCCGGGCGAGAAGATGGGCGCCCCACCCCCGGTTCGCGGGCCGGGTGGCGCACGCCCGGAGTCCCGGCAGGTCGATGCCGGCCGGGCGGCGGAGCTGACTGAGAAGGTGGCGGAGCTGACGGCCGATCTGCAGCGTCTACAGGCCGAGTACGCCAACTACCGGCGCCGGGTCAAGCGGGATCGGGCGGCGGCGACGGAGAACGCGAAAGCGACGGTCGCCGCCCAGTTCCTCGGGGTCCTCGACGATCTGGACTGGGCGCGTGAGCACGGCGACACCGCCCGTGAGCCGCTGCACAGTCTGTATCGGAAGATCCGGACCATCCTGGCCCGGATGGGCGTCGCGGCGTTCGGGGAAGGTGGCGACCAGTTCGATCCCACCCTGCACGAGGCCGCCAGCCACGAAGGCCACGGCACCGACCTGGTGGTGGACACCGTGCTCCGCCGCGGCTACACCGTCGGCGTGAACAAGGTGCTGCGCACCGCGTTGGTCACCGTGATCGATCGCGACCGGTACGAGAAGACCGATGACGCCGGCGACCCGCCCGGGTCCGAGCAGGCGCCGGGGGCGGGCGCACCCGACGCCCACGCACCCAACACCTCACCGAACCCCGGTGCAGCGGACCCTGTCCCACCGGCCGATCCGCACCCACCGGCGGACCCTGACGCCCGGTCGGGGGCCTGGGACCGCGGCGCCGGGCCCGAGAACCAAGGTTTGGACCCGAATCCCTACCGCTGCGGGTGACGTATCCCGCAGCTTGGGTGCGGTGCAGACTCGGCCATCGATCCCCGGCGGCCAAGCGGCTGTCGGCGGGACGGCCGTGATTCCCACGGACGAGGGACGGAGGAGATTCGCTGTGACGCAGCAGGAGTGGATCGAACGTGACTTCTACGCGGACCTGGGTGTGCCCTCCACGGCGTCGGCGGAGGAGATCAAACGCGCCTACCGCAAACTGGCCCGGCAACTGCACCCGGACGCCAACCCGGGCGACGCGGCGTCCGGGGAACGGTTCAAGTCGGTCAGCGAGGCGCATGCAGTGCTCTCTGATCCGGCCACCCGCACCGAGTACGACCGCACCCGGCGGCTGTACCGATCCGGAGATGGCGCCTTTAGCCGGGCCGGAACCCGAGCCGGCGCCGGCGCCCGGCCGGGCGGCGGGATGGGCGGGTTCGACTTCTCCGACCTGTTCGGTAACGGGGGATCCGCGTTCACCGAGACGGCGGGGTTCGGGGACGTGTTCGGGGATCTGTTCCGCCGCGCCGGCACCCGCACCACCACCGCCTCGTCCCGCCGGCGCCGCGGCAGCGACGTCGAGGTGCAGGCCCGGCTCCCGTTCCGGCAGGCGGTCACCGGAGTGGTGCTGCCGCTGCAGGTCCGCGGACCCACGGTATGCACCACCTGCCACGGCAGCGGTACCCGGCCCGGAACCCATCCGCGGCGCTGCCCCTCGTGCGGCGGGTCCGGGACCCTGAGCCGCAATCAGGGCGGATTCGGGTTCAGCGAATCATGTGACGACTGCCGCGGCACCGGGGTGATCGTCGACAACCCGTGCGCGGACTGCCAGGGCACCGGGGTCGGGCACCGCACCCGCACCATCAACGTGCGTATCCCCCCGGGGGTCACCGACGGTGAGCGGATCCGGTTGCCCGCCCACGGCGAACCCGGACTGCGCGGCGCCCCCGCGGGAGATCTGTACGTCGCCGTCACGGTGGTTCCGGATGCGGTCTTCGGTCGCGACGGCGACGATCTGACCGTGACCGTGCCGGTGGGGTTCGGCGAACTCGCCCTCGGCACCACCGTCTCGGTGCCTGCCCTCGACGGCCGGGTCAGTGTGAAGATCCCCGCCGGCACCCCGTCGGGGCGCACCTTCCGGCTGCGTGGACGCGGCGTCCCGCACCGTAGCGGCCCCGCGGGTGATCTGCGGGTGACCGTGCAGGTGACGGTCCCGACCCGGCTGGACCGGAAGGCCGTCGACGCGCTGCGCGCCTACGAGAAGGCCGAGAAGGCCACCGGATTCGACCACCGCGCCTCCTGGCCCGGCCGCCGATAACGCCCGCGGTCACCGATGCCGGCGGCAGGATCGACTGCGCCACATCGCCGGTGAACGGGTGCGGAGCCTTGTCGCGGGGTCGCCGTGGTTGCCCCGGTGGTGCGCAGCCGCGGCAGCAACAGCCCGAGGGCGACCATCCCGGCACCGAGGACGAGGTGCAGCCAGTTGTCCGCGGTGTTGACCGGCACGAAGTTCGCGCTGCTGTCCTGGTCGATGACCAGCCCGTAGATCCACGGCACCAGATAGATGATGCCGCCGACGATCAGGAAGCCTTTCGCGGCGGCGGCGGTGCGCGCCGGCACGATCCCGCCGACACCGAACAGCAGATGCACAATGTTGTGCAGGATGGACGCCTGGAAGATACCCAGCAGCGCGGCCTCGGAATGATGACCGGCGAAGGTGAGCGTGTCGTAGTCGGTGGTCACTCCGGGAATGAACCCGAGCACCCCGACCGAACAGCAGCGCGGCGACCGCGGCCACGACCAGAACCGCCGGGGTGTGCGCGAGGTAGGCGAGCTTGAGTGTCACGACGTACCCGGGGTCCCCGGTCACCAACGCCGCGCCGAGACCGGTGGCGGCGCCGGAGAGGCCGAGCAGCACGATCGAGCTGGCCGCGGCCGGCCACACCCGATCCCATCCACCCTGCCCGGCTGGTTTTCGTGGCCAACACCGGGTCGGCGCGCCCGGCCTGTTCCTCGCTGTGCAGGCGGCGGACGGACACGATCGCGAAGCAGGAGACGAGGAAGGCCATCGTGAAGCCCATCAGACCGAGGTAGCCGTCGACGAGGTTGCCGGTGGCGCCGCCCATGATCACCAGAATGTCGTCGGGCAGGTCCCCGAACGCGTCGGCGATCGATTCGGTGAACGCACCGTAGAACAGCCCGGCCACACTCAGTCCCACCGCCCAGCCGATGATGGCGCCGCGCTGCAGCCGCAACGCCATGGTGAACGGATGCGACAGTGCCGCAGACGCTTCCGCAGCCCCGAGCCGCGGCGCCACCAGGCCGGCGCCGACGTCCCGGCGGCCGACGAGCACGTAGGCGCCGACCAACGCGGCACCGGCGAACCCGATCGACAGGGTCAGTGGCCACCAGCGGGGGTCGACGAAGACCCGGGTTTGCTGCGACCACGCGATCGGGGACAGCCAGGACAGGGCACTGCCGTGCTCGGCCGTCAGGTCCCCGATCCCGCGGATCAGGAAGGCGGCCCCGAGGACCGCGGCGGCCAGCCCGGTGGCGGCCCGCGCGTGTTCGGTCACCTGACACATCAGGGCCGTGATCGCGGCGAACACCAGGCCGAGGGCGGCAAACCCGGTCAGGAGCAGCAGGGAGCCGGCGGTGTCGAACCCGGTGCCGGCCAGGGCCAGGGTTCCGGCCACGACCAGGGCGGTGTTCGCGACGAGTGCGGTGAGCATCGCCGCGGTCAGCGGCGCGTTTCGGCCGACCACCCCGGCGAGGATCAGTTCGGTGCGCCCGCCCTCCTCCTCGAGGCGGGTGTGGCGCACGGTCAGCAGGATGTTCATCAATGCCGCGGCGACCATCAGGTACAGGGCGTACTGATTGGCGAGGAACGCCTCCAGGGTGGGGTTGTCCATGCCGTAGCCGGGGCCGGACATCATGATCGCGGCGGGACTGTTGGCGAAGGACGCGACGTTGGCGATGTCCTGCTCGGTGGGGTACGCCAGCTTCAGCGCGTTGCCGAAGTACATCGTCATCACCGCGATGCCGAGCACCCAGGCGGGCAGCTTGATCCGGTCCCGCCGCAGGTTCAGCCGCAGCAGGGCCGGGGTGGCGCGCTGTGCCCTCATCGCGCACCCCCCACCGGATCGCTCTCGCGGGAATCACCGTAGTGGCGCAGGAACAGTTCCTCGAGTGAGGGCGGTGCGCTCTCGAGGCTGCGGACCCCGTACTCGGCGAGAGCCCGGATCACCTCGTCGAGGTGGGCGTTGTCCACCTCGAAGACGGTGCGGCCCCGTTCGATCCGCAGCTCGTGTACGCCGGGCAGCTGGGCGAGCGGGGCGGCGTCCCGGTCGGTGGCGGCGGTGATCGTCGAGCGGGTCAGGTGCCGCAGCTGCTCGAGGGTTCCGGTTTCCACGGCTCGGCCGTCCCGGATGATGGTGACGGTGTCGCAGAGCTTTTCGACCTCGGCGAGGATGTGACTGGACAGCAGGACGGATCGGCCTTGCTGTTTCACCTCGTCGATGCACCGCTGGAACACCTGCTCCATCAGCGGGTCCAGCCCCGACGTCGGCTCGTCGAGGATGAGCAGTTCCACATCGGTGGCCAACCCGGCGATCAGGGCGACCTTCTGCCGGTTGCCCTTGGAGTAGGTGCGGCATTTCTTGCGGGGGTCGAGTTCGAAGCGGTCGATGAGTTCGGTGCGCCGGGCGGGGTCGACGTTGCCGCGCAGCCGGCACAGCAGGTCGATGACCTCGCCGCCGGTCAGGGTCGGCCACAGGCTGACGTCCCCGGGCACGTAGGCCAGCCGCTGATGGAGCTCGACCGTGTCGCGCCACGGGTCCAGTCCGAGGACGCTCGCTCTTCCGGCGTCGGCGCGCAGCAGCCCGAGCAGCACTCGGATGGTGGTGGTCTTGCCGGCGCCGTTGGGTCCGAGGAAGCCGGCGACCTCTCCGCGGCCGACGGTCAGGTCGAGTTCGTCGAGGGCGGTGACGGTTCCGAAGGTTTTCGTGAGGTTCTCGACCTCGATGACAGTGTTCATGGAGGTTCCTGATGTGGGGAGGATCTGCTGTTGTCAGGGTTGGGCGGCGGCGCTATCGCCGTCGTCTGTCCTGGCAGGCGGATCCGTCACATACATCAGGTAGTCGTCGAGCATCTGCCGATCGGTGAGCAATCCTTGGGTGTAGAGCTCGAGGCCGGGCCCGGTGGTGGCGTCCGCGATGGCCTGGAAGAAGCCGGTGAAGTCGCCGTCGCGCAGCATCTGCGGGCGCAGCGACATCTCCAGCAGCACCGTTCCCACGCTCATACCGGTGAGAAACCTCGCCCGCGCGTACGGGTCCCGGGACGGGGTGATCACACCGCTGCGTACGCCCTCTTCGAGGTAGCCGGCCGCGTCGTCGACCAGGTGATCGAAAAACGCCGCGGCGGCCTCCCCGCCGGCCTGCAAGGTGCGGGCCACATACATCGCCAGCGGCGCGAAGTGGTCGGTCTGCCCGAGCTGCGCCAGCCACGGCCCGGTCTCACCGGTGCCCAGCACCGCGCGCTTGGACTCCCGGATCTCCGCGAGCACCCACTCGTCGCACGCGCGGCGCAGCCCCGCCTTGGTCCCGAAGTGATACAGGATCAACCCGCCGCTGACCTGGGCATCCTCGGCCACCGTGCGGAGGCTGACCCCGAACCCGTCCCGCCCGAAGCGAAGAATCGCCGCGTCGCGGATCCGCGCCGCCGCCGTCAGATCACTGGTGTCGCGGGCGGTGGCAAGCGGTCGAAGTGGGCGCTCGTTTGAACGCATACTCAGGATTTTATTTGCATGTTCCATCCGGGGCAAGGAATTTGCGGCTGACCACCTGTCCCGACGGCCGCCGAATTCGCGTGGTGGGCGGGGATCGGATCCGTAGAATGGGACGAAACGGTCACTCGTCTGCGTGGCGGCGCGTCGGTGAAGTGGGCTGCCACGCACGCCGAACCCGCCCCTGGGAGCGCCGACGAAATGAGCAGTCCACCGGCGGAAAGTCTGCAGATGCCCCGGGGTGCGAAAATCCTGCTCATCGCGGTGGCGGCGTTCGTGGCCCTGCTGGTCATCGCGCCGGCCCTGATCAACGCCTACACGGACTGGCTGTGGTTCGGTGAGGTAGGTTTTCGCACCGTCTGGGGCACGGTGCTGCTCACCCGAATCGTGCTGTTTCTGGCGGTGACGCTCTGGTGGGTGGGACCTTGTTCGCGGCCCTCCTGCCCGCCTACCGATCGAGACCGCTGTTCGTGCCCGCCGCCGGGGCGCACGACCCGCTCGAGCCCTGACCTCTCCCCCATCCCGGTGCCGGACGCGGAACAGACCCTCGCACCTCGGACACCCCACCCCCGCCTCCGGGCCGACCACCGGATCGCCTGTCAAGGGACATTGGGTTCTGGATCTGGCGCAATTTTCGTGACTACTATGGGGCGCTTGACTATCCGGTGTGTATGACGCGTTTGCGGAGTAGGTCGAAGTTGGCTCGCCCGTACATCTGCCGGTTGAGCATCTTAAAAGTTACGTGGAATCTGGCCGTGGGGATGATCACGTCTCCTCGGTGTTGACCACGGAACTGAGGAGATGGCTTGAGCGGCACGGTGGTGTTGGACAGGAGAAGTGGCCGGTATGGGGCCGGCATGTGTAGGCGGCCGGGTGGCTGCGGGTGTGGACCGATCTCGGGCGGGCGCCTCGGACGATCGACGCCTACTCCCGGGGGCTTGCCGAGTATCTGGAGATGTGCGAGCGGGAGGGTGTCGACCCGCTCACGGCGAGCCGGGCGCATGTCGGCGTCGATGTGCGGGAGTTGACAGAACGGCCCAGCCGCCGTGGCGCGAATGTGGTGTCGCTCGATTCCGGCTCCGGTCTGGCGAATGCCACGATTCAGCAGCGGCTGGTGCCGGTGCGGCTGTTCTACGACCACCTCATGGAGGAGGGCCTGTGCGAGTCCAATCCCGTTGGTCGGGACCGTTTCGCGCCCGGCCGACGCGGCGGCGGGCATCAGCGTGGGTTGGTGCCTCGGTTGACGAAGCTGCCCTGGATCCCCAGCGAGCGGCAGTGGGCGGACATCCTGACCGCCGCCGCCGAGGAACCGGTTCGGAACCGTGTGATGCTGGCGCTGGCCTACGATGCCGCGCTGCGCCGTGAGGAGCTGTGCTCGCCGCGCACCGACGATCTCGACCCAGCCCACCGCACCCTGCGGATCAGGGCGGAGACGACGAAGAACCGGCTCGAGCGGGTCGTGCCGTATTCGGCTGCGACCGGGGTGCTGCTGTCGGACTATCTCGCGTACCGGGCACGTCTGAGCAGGGCACGCGGACCGCTATTCGTGTCGGAGTCCCGCCGCAATCACGCCCAGCCACCCAAGTCTGTGGACGTGGTCGAAGGTGGTGCGACGGATTGCCCTGGCCGCCGATGTTCCGCGGTTCTCCACGCACACCACTCGGCATCTGTGTCTGACCGATCTGGCCCGGATGGGCTGGGAGCTGCACACGATTGCGACCTCGCCGGGCATCGCCATACGGACTCGAGGCTGGGGGCTTCCCCCCTGAGTGAGGACATCATGAACACTGGGTCGTGAAGACCCAGAGGAAGAGATGTCACTGATGGCGATGAAGGCGTACTCGGCGGAGTTCAAGGCCGATGCCGTCGCGCTGTACCTGTCCGATCCGAGCCACACCTTCGAGGGCATCGGCAAGGATCTGGGAGTCAGCCGCGAGACGCTGCGCACCTGGGTGCGGGCCGAACGCAAACGCACCGGCGCTCCCGCGGCCGAGCTCCGGGCCAGTGGGGCGGCGCGGCCGGCATCGCGGGCCGGCGGGGTATCGTCCGAGTCCGTGTTGGAGGAAGAGAACAGGCAGCTCAAGGCCCAGATCCGCAAGCTCGAAACCGAACGGGAGATCCTCTCCGCCCCTCCCCCCGCTCCGCTCCCCTGCGCGGCCGCGCCTCGCGGCGGCGCCCGCTCCCCGGTCCGTTTCGTCCTCGGCTCCTCCGCACTCGAAACCGAACGGGAGATCCTGCGGAGGGCCGCGAAATATTTCGCCGGGGAGACGAATTGGTGAGCAGCCACTTCCAATTCGTTGACGACCACTGCGACACCTTTCCGGTGAAGTGGCTGTGCCAGATGCTCGAGGTCTCCCGCTCGGGGTTCTACCGGTGGCGGGCCGCCGCGCCGGCCCGGGACGCCCGCACCTCCGCCGACGAGCAGTTGGCCGCCCGGATCCGCGCCATCCACGACGACTCCGACGGCACCTACGGGGCCCCACGGGTGACCGCCGAGCTGCGCGATGCCGGGATCGAGGTCAATCACAAGCGGGTCGAACGGGTCATGCGCGTGAAGGGGATCGTCGGGCTGCATCTGCGCAAACCGGTGCGCACCACGATTCCCGCCCCGGACGCGGCCCCGGTGCCGGACCTGATCCGGCGGGATTTCACGGCGAGCGCACCGAACACCAGGTACGTCGGGGACATCACCTACCTGCCGGTGGGTGACGGTGAATTTCTGTATCTGGCGACGGTGTTGGACCTGGGTTCGCGACGGTTGGCGGGGTGGTCGATCGCCGACCATATGCGCACCGAGTTGGTCACCGATGCGCTGCGGGCGGCGGCCGCCTGTCGTGGCGCCGCCGGGCTCGATGGATCAATATTCCACTCCGATTAAGCCGAGGTTTTCGTTAAGCCGAGAAAGCGCGAGTTCGTGTGCCCGCTTAGATATTCTGTGGACTTCTTCGGCTTAACGATTGATTGTCTGGCTTACGTTTGTCGTGTCCACTGTCGCAATGGAAGGAGACTGCGATGGATACGACAATCACCAGATCGGTGCGGTCGTTATTGCCGACTTGCGACACCTCGCCCACGAAAGGTGTCGACCACCAACACCTTCTACGTAATCGCCTCCATCGATATGATGCGCGCTGCCGTCAACGCCGCCTCCTCAGCCCGGCGCCTCGCCGAACACCACCTCGCCGAAGACACACTGCGAGCCCTCTACAGCCTGCGATGAACCTGAAACGTTAAGCCGAGAAATCCGACCGAAATATGCAGCTGACCAGACCCAACCCTGAATTCCTCGGCTTAACGAAAACCTCGGCTTAATCGGAGTTAAGCGGAATTCGGCTTAACAGCGACAACGGAGCTCAATATGCATCGGCGGAATTCGCCGAACTCTGCTGCGAGTTGGGGGTGACCAGATCGCGGGGTGCGGTCGGAACGTCGGCGGACAACGCGGCCGCCGAGTCGCTGAATGCGACGTTGAAACGGGAGACGCTGAAGGGGCGGAAACGCTGGAACAGTGCGGGCGAGGCGCGCGCTGCCGTGTTCCGCTGGATCACGCGATACAACACCAGAAGGAGGCATTCCACTCTCGGCCAAATCTGTCCGGTCGAGTTCGAGCAGCGATCGGCTACGCTGGCCACCGCCGCATAGGAATAGGTGTCCACATCTCGGGGGAACGCCCGCTGCGATATATCCACCTGTCCGGGCGGGATCTGGCCGACAAGCTCGGCCGCGGCATGGACCGCATCCATGCCTGGCGCATCGCAATGCTCACCGGCATGCACGCCGCGGCGGCAGGAACGCCGCGGTGACCGTGCCGCTGTCGGGGACCCCCGAACCGGTCCCTGAATCGCGTTGGTGCCCACCGCTTGTCGCGCATCGCTTGGACACCACTATCGACCTCCGAGACGAGGAGGTGAGGGCCATCGGCGAACTCGGCGTTCGCAACCTGCGGCGGCTGCAGTATCACGATCCGAACGCGCCGGGCTGGCGCGTGATCGGACGACTGCTGCGAACACTGGAGACGGTCAACGCAGGACTGGATTCCCCGGTCACCGCGCATCGGCGGCGCGCCATGGCCGATGCGGTCGCGGTGCTGCTGGTGTGGCGCCGAGAAGGAGCGGACCTTCTGGGGTTGGACCGCGGAGGAATGGGTCCATCTGCCCGGCAGGGATCAGGCCGAGTTCCGCCGGAACGCACCCGCCTGGGCCGGCGACGAGGTCCGCCCCTACCTCGCCGCGCACGCCTACCTGCTGGGCTCCTTCACTGAGTTCCACCGGCTCGGCAGCTTCCAACGACTGACCCTGTCGTGGCGGATCTTCGGGCGCGACCGAGTCAACGGCGAGATCGCCCGGCTTCGTAGGGTGCTTGCCGGGTGGGGGTTATCGGCTCGGACGTGACGACGACACGCTGCTGCCGATGGTGATCTGCCAGCTGTTCCTGCTCAATCGCAGCCCACCGCGCCATACTTCCACTGGAAGACAACGAAATCACCGAGGCGACGGGTGCGGCAACCACACCAGCGACCCGCCTCGCCGTCGCCCTGGCCGCCATCCACGCCGCCCGCTCCAAGGACATCGGCGAGCTGCTGCTCGACGACGTCGACCTCGGTGACCGTCGGCTGACCATCGCCGGCCGATCCCGACCATTGGACGACCTCACCTACCGAGCGCTGACGGACTGGCTGAGCTACCGACGCACCCACTGGCCCAACACAGCAAACCCCCACCTGTTGGTCAACCGCGTGACCGCGGTGCGCACTTGCCCGGTCGGCAAAGTGTGGATCACCCGGGCATTCTGGGGGCTGACTGCCACCCTCGATCGGCTGCACGTCGATCGTCAACTCGAAGAATCACTCACGCACGGCCCAGACCCACTCCACCTCGCCGCAGTGTTGGCATCAGCCCGGGCACCGCGATCCGCTATGCCGCCGCGGCCCGGCACCTCCTCGAGACCCCTGCAGAACACCACGACCTCCACAGTTGACCGCGAACCCACGCACTATCATTGGTTCCGAGTCCAACTGTCCTTGAGTTCGCGCCGAGATTCCTTCAGTTTGGCTGAACTCCGGGCTTTCCGACGGTGCCGTAGACGTGGCCTCGGCGGAGTGCGAAGTCGTCGATACCGAGGACGGGCACCTCACCGATGGGTCGGTCGGGTATCGACCGCACTGCCCGCAGCAGGGTGTCCCGGCTGACGGCGACACCGAGTCGGCCGGAGAGTCGGGCGCCGGCCCGTCCTGCCGCGGCCAGGCCGATCGCTTCGATCATCGCTGTCCCCGCCGGTGTTCGCCGACTCCAACGCTCGGTCAACCCCGCGATCTGCTCGGCGAAAGTTCTTGCCCCGCAGTCAGTGGTGTCGCAGAAGAACCGGCGGGCCCGGACATCGATCAAGACCGGATGCCCGCCGATCGCGGTGTCGGTCAACTGTCGGCGATACCGCGAATGCACACGAGTGGCCTCACCACCGCACCGCGGGCACCACGCTCGGTCACCTCGGGAACGGGCCTGGATTCGGATCGTCGATCCGACTCGCCAAACACCGACAAACATCGATACTTGCCAGATGCGGGAGTAGGACCCGCACACCGTCTTCAGCGCACCCGGAGAATCCTCACCCGACCTCGTCGATGCAGGTCAGTGACACGCCAAGCGGCTTCACGAAAATTGCGCCAGATCCAGTTTTTCATGTCCGCCGACAATCGCCTCCCCCAGCCTGCGGACCGCGCTGCTCCGACTGTGGAACCTCTGAACCACCGCGAGAACTAAGCACTTTGACCACGCGAACGACATAGCCCCACCTATATCGGCGCCCCAACTCGCCGCGGACGTCCTCCGATCACCAGCCCAAGGACCTTCCCGAACTCGCGCACCCGGACGCCGAGATGCTGGGTCTGCTCGCCCGCGACCTGGACGCACGTTCACGGGCGGTGGCTCTGGTGTGAGCACACCCCGCGAACCGGAGCCGGCGCGAGCCACCGGGCTGGACGGGCGACGCCTCGGGGACTGTCGGGGCGAAGACGGCGCCGACCCTCCGTGTAGACGATATGAGGGGCTGGGCTGGGGCCCCACGCACATGTGAACGTGGGTTTCCGACAGGAAACGGGTCCTGGCCGGTAGAGCCACAAGATGTGGGAGGCCCCAGCAATGAATCAGCGTACGAGCGTCGGATTGGATGTGCACGCACGATCGGTCGTCGCGTGCGGCCTCGACGGGCGGACCGGTGAGCTGTTCGAGCGCCGATTGACGCCCGCTCATCGCGAGATATTCGAGTGGATCCGGTCGCTGCCGGATCCGGTGAAGGTGACGTACGAGGCCGGGCCGACCGGCTTCGGGCTGGCCAGGTCACTGACCGCGGTGGGCATCGAGTGCCTGGTCGCGGCACCGTCGAAGCTGCAGCGCCCGCCCGGAGATCGGGTCAAAACCGACGCGCGCGACGCGCGGCATCTGGCTCGTCTGCTGCACCTCGGTCAGATTGTCGAGGTGGCGGTGCCGAGCGTCGAGCAGGAGGCGGCCCGGGATCTGGTGCGTGCCCGGGAGGACTGTCGTGGGGATCTGATGTCGGCCCGGCATCGGGTGGCGAAACTATTTCTGCGGCAAGGGATCGTCTACTACGGCGGCCACGCGTGGACGAAGGTGCATGACACCTGGCTGCGCACCCAGCACTTCGATGCGCCCGGTCTGCAGCTGGCGTACGAGACTGCCTACGACACCATGCTCGCGGCGGTGGACCGGCGGGATCGGCTGGATGTGGCGATCGCGGCGATGGCCACCGACAGCGACTACACCCCGGTGGTGACTCGGCTCGGCTGCCTGCGCGGGGTCTCGACGCTGACCGCGTTCGGGCTGGCCGTGGAGATCGGCGACTGGCAGCGCCTGACCGGACGCTCAATCGGCGCCTACCTCGGGCTGGTGCCCACCGAACACTCCTCGGGCACGTCGCGCTCGCAGGGATCGATCACCAAGACCGGCAACGGCCACGCCCGACGACTGCTCATCGAGGCCGCCTGACACCACCGACCCCGGTATCGCCCCGGAGCGGAGCTGCGGCGCCGCTGGGAGCAGGCCAGTCCCGCGGCCCGTGCCCGCGGACAGCAAGCAAACCGGCGCCTGCACGCCCGCTGGGCCGGGTTCGACGCCCGTAACAAACGCCCCGCACTGGCGAACACCGCGATCGCCCGCGAACTCGCCGGCTGGTGTTGGTCGCTGGCCGTGCTCGACACCTGAAATCAGGGTCCCCGTTCCGCATCCCCGATTGCGAGTGTGGTCGTCACCTCGTCAGGCGGCAAGGTCGGTTCTCCTCGCTGCACTGCGGGGACTCCACCTTGCCCCCTCGTCGCCGACCGACCGTTGAGCAAGGACCGGAACGGGAACCCCCCACAACGTCCGGACGAATCATGCGGTGGTGACGGCAGCGCCTGGGAGTGATCCGCGAGGAACCTATGAGCAATCTCCAACTGTACGTGGGGATCACGCTCGACATTAGACGAGCGATCCACTCCAGCCGAACAACCGTCCTGCGGTACCCAACCCGCGAATATCAGAGTTGACCACGCGTCGAAACCGACACGCTCGCCACCACCCCAGATCGACCGGGCCCACAGAGGCGGCGCCCACGACGACGGTCCTGGACGCCGCCTCGCCCTGCGCCCTTGACAAACCGGCGTACATATCAGGTCGCCTTCCCAATGTCCTGGTACTGCACGGTCTTTCACGTCTTTGGGGCGGTCGGCGATGTTGGCCATGTCGGGGATACGGTTCTTGCGCTGGCCGGCCTTGCGGCTGGGTCGGCGCAGCCCACGTCCGGTCCGCAGCGATCGGGTGAGGGTGTGTTCGAGTCCGCCGCGCGAGGGTTGGTAGAGCGATTGGTAGATGGTCTCGGTGCTCACGCGCATCTGTGGATCGTCGGGGAACTCGAGTTGGAGGCGGCCCGCGATCTGTTCGGGTGAATGGCGCTCGGTCAGGGATTCTCCACTGTCTCACGCAGCTGCGGGTGGGTGGCGAGCTTGGACGGTTTGGGTCGCGAGGCCCGATGGTAGGCGGCTGCGTGCGCTGATCTGGCTCGGTACCGCCCGGACGGCTCACGGTTGCGCGCGATCTCGCGTGAGATCGTCGAGGGACTCCGGTTCAGGGCTTTCGCGATGTCACGAAGCGTTTGACCTGCGGCGATGCCGATGGCGATCTCTTCACGTTCGGCGAACGTCAAACACCGGCCCTTGAGGTTGCGGCCACGCCGGGGGCGCACCCCACCGAGCACCCTGTTTGCGGTACGAGCCGGCCGCCTCGGCCGCGTCCGTGATGAACTCACCCGCAGCCATCCCCGCCCAGAACGTTTGAAAGATCTCCGGAACCATCCGATGAGAATATTTGGCCATGTGCAACACCCTTTGATCAGTGGTGTTGCGATCACCGCACGAACCCAAGGATCGGCTTGCGGAATACGTCAGGGTCTGTCCATATGCGGGCGTTGTTGGTCTTCGTGTGCGGTGGGCGTGGTCGCCGCCGGGGCGTTATCGGTGTGGGGGGTGGTGTGTCGTGGGGTCAGGAAGTGGTCGATGTCGACGATGAGGAACACGGCGGTGGCGGTGGTGACCACGTGGGCGTGGTTGTCTTCGATGGTGGCTCGCAGGTGCAGTTTGCGGCCGTCGCGGGCGTGGATGTGGGCGCGAAGGGTGTAGGGGGTGTAGAGCAGCACCGGGGCGAGGTAGTCGACGGCGAGGTGGCGGGTGACGGCGAGTTCCCCCACGGTGTAGAGCAGGAATCCGAACAGGTCGTCGAGGACGGTGGCGACCGCGCCGCCGTGGGCGATCGCTGGGGCGCCGACGTGGCGGGAGTCGAAGCTGTGGTGGGCGTGGACGCCGTGTGCGTCGCGCCGGGCGCGCAGCTGGTGGCCGTGGGGGTTGGCCGGCCCGCAACCGAGGCAGTGGTCGTGGTGGGGCGGCAGGTCGGCGTGTTCGGGTGGGACCACAGGGAAGGCGCGGATCCAGTCCTCGGCCTCGGAAGGTCCGGGTCCGGCGGTCTCGGGTGTGCCGGTGCTGGGTGTGCCGGTGCTGGGTGTGTCCTCGGTCATGGGTGCTTCCCGTGGGTGTCGTCACCGGGTGGGGTGGCGATGAGGATGTCGCAGTGGGCTTTGCGGGCGAGCTCGATCGGCGGGATGGACAGCAGCCGGGCCAGCAGTGATGACCGGTGGGGGTTGCCGGTGACGATGAGGTCGGCGGCGGCGGTGGCGGCCAGGTGCAGCAGTGCGTGCAGGGTGGGTTCGGACAAAATGTGGGTGTCGATGTCGGTGGCGCCGTGGGCGAGGGCGTGCTGGTGGGCGGTGCGCAGGATGGCGTCGGTGGGGGCGGTGCCGCGCAGCCGGTAGACGTCGGGCCCGAGCCGGTCGAGGTCGGTGCCGAAGGCGCGTTCGTCGATGTCGTGGCGGGCGCAGCTGATCAGGAGTCGGGCGTGGGTGGCGTGGGCCAGTTCGGCGGCCTGGTCGACCACGCGGTAGGAGTGGTCGGATCCGTCGGTGTCGACGAGGATCGTGCGATAGGCCGTCATGACGGGCCTCTTTCACGAGAAGGGGGTGTTCGAGCGGGACGGGGTGGACGTGTGCGGGCGTGGTGTGCGGGAGCGGCGGGTGGTGGGGCCGGGAGCGAGGACCGCCAGCACGATCGCCCCGGCGGCGGTGAGGGCGGCCAGCGCGAGCGCGGCCTGGCTGCTGCCGTGCACGAACGCGTCCTTGGCGAACTCGGCCAGCGGCTGGGCCGCCGGTCCGGCCTGGTCGGCGACCTGCAGGGCGGCGGCCAGGGAATCGGCGACCGGGCCGCGGGCGGGCTCGGGCAGCCGGGGCAGGGCGGGCTGGATGTGGTGGGTATAGCCGGCGGCGAGCACGCTGCCGGCCACGGCGATCCCGATCGCGGCGCCGATCTCGCGGGCGGCGTCGTTGACCGCGGCGGCGACCCCGTGTTTGGCCTCCGGGGTGTCGGCGACGATGGCGTAGGTCGCCGGGGCGGTGCACAATCCCAGGCCCGCGCTCGTGATCAGTAGCGGCCACAGCAGGTCGGGGTAGTGCGCGGCGACGGTGAACCGGCTCACCAGCACCAGTCCGGCGGCGATGGTGAGCAGGCCGGTGACGGTCATCACCCGCAACCCGACCAGGCTCGACAGCCACGGCGCGATCACCGAAATCACGATCAGCGGAACCACCATCGGCGCCAACGCCAGTGCCGAGGCCAGTGGCCCGTAGCCGAGGATCAGCTGCAGGTACTGCACCAGCAGCAGGAACACTCCGAAGGTGACCAGGAACTGGATGGTCACCGACAGCGAGCCGGCACCGAAACCGCGGCGCGCGAACAACCGCACGTCCAGCAGCGGTGCCGAGGACCGCAGCTCGATGACCACGAACACCACCGTCGCGAGGACACCGACCCCGGCGGTGGCGGCGACGAGCGGGTCGGCCCAGCCGCGCGCGGGGACCTCGATCACGGCGAACACGATCGCCGCGACCGCGACGGCCACCGCCGCCGCGCCCACCCAGTCCACCGGCGGATGCTCACGCTGGCGGGACTCGGCGATGGTGCACGCCAACCCCCCCAGCACCACCCCGGCCACGGTCAACCCGACGAACACCGAGGGCCACGACCACCGCTCGAGCAGCAACCCGGTACCGAGGATGCCCAGCACCGCCCCGGACCCGGCGACCCCGGCCCACACCCCCACCGCCCGGCCGCGATGAGCAGGGGCGAACCCCGCGGTCAGGATCGACAGCGTCGAGGGCATCACCAGCGCCGCGCCCGCACCGGCCAGCGCGCGCGCCGCGATCAGCCACACCGGGTCGGCCAGCAGCAGCGGCAGCGCCGAGGCGACCGAGAACACCGCCAGCCCCGCCACCAACACCCCGCGGCGCCCGTAACGGTCACCGATGGCTCCGGCGGGCAGCACCAGACACGCCAGCACCAGCGTGTAGCCGTCGACGATCCAGGTCAGCTGGGCTTGCGTCGCCCCGGTCGCGACCGCGATCTGCGGCAACGCCGAATACAACGCCGCCATGGCCGCGACCACCAGCGCCACCGCCAGGCACGACACCGTCAGCATCCACCACTGGGCCCTGGTCCACCGGGCGATCTCGACAGTGTCCGTCCCGGGTGTGTTCACCGGACACCTCCCGACTTAAAGACCAACGGTCTCGGTACGAGACCATTCGTATCATAGTGGTCGGGGCTTGGGATAGAGTCCACACATACACCCAGGGCTGAACGACACGAATCGGAGGAGTGCGCGTCCATGACCGCCCCGGACCCCGCCGCGACCGACCCACTCACCGCGGCCGACGAGCAGGCCGATCCGCGGCTGGCACGCTCACGCAACCGGTTGCTCGACGCGGCCGGGCGACCGCGCCCAACACCAAGTGGGTGGCCGACCTGACGCGGATCCTCACGGGAGGGGGCGTTGTGGTTGGCGAGTGTGCGCGACGCGATCCCGAACAAGGTGGTCGGCTGGCGATCCGGCCCGCGGGCGGACACCGACCTGGTGCTCTCGGCGCTCGACTGCGCCCTGTTCTCCCGCGATGTCCGGGCGGGGAGTTGATTTTCCACAGACAAGGGCCGTCAATTTACGGCGGTTCGGTTCACCCAGCGGCTCGTCGACGCGGGCATCGCCCCGTCTACCGGAGGCATCGGGGACAGCTTCGACAATGCGCTCGCCGACAACCTGCGGTCGACACCCCAGATCGAGCTTATCTACCGGCCCGCAATAATATTCGCCACCAGAGCCGAGGCGGAGGCGGCGTTGTTCCGCTACATCGATGGTTGGTACAACCCGCGCAGGATTCAGGCCGGCCTGCGCGGACTGTCATCCGACGAATACGAGCGCGCCTACTACGACCGACCAGACGGACAGGAGGCAGATATCATCGAACCCGAGCTCGTCGGAGCCTGATGGAAAGTCTCCGGAGAAGCGTGGGAATCTCAGGCGCTGCGGCCCTTCTTCATCGAAGTGTGCGTGTTGGCCATGTTGTGCAGGTCCTCGAGGGTGTCGTCGATGAGCAGTGCGCAACTGCCGCAGTGCCTGCCTTCGATCCGGAGAATGTGGGTTGCCATGCGGAGTTGTCCCTTTCCGAGAATGGTGATTTGCCCGAGTACATGCCCATGCCGCAGGCATAGCCCACTCGGCCTGGCTGCAAAGTGCCCAGGGTCGACGCGGATTCCACCACTGGTCGCGCCGTCGTGGTGCCCCCGAGACTCGGGAAGACCATGTCGGACCGAAACCTTGGTCGGTCCCCTGGACCTGCGCCACTGGTCTCACGCACTGGGGACGGACCCACACGTCTCTAGCACATCCGGCAGCCCCTTCAACCCGTCGGAGACGGGACGGCTCAGGGTTATGGGTGCCGGAACTCGTTCGGAGAGCGGCCGGTCCATCGCTTGAAGGCGTGTGAGAAGTTGGTGAGGTCGCTGTATCCGAGCTCCGTGGCGACCTCACTCACCGACATTGATCGGTCGAGTAGCCGCAGCATCGCGCGCTCGCGCAGGAATGACTGGCGCAACTCGCGGAAGGTGGTCCCCTCTTCGGAGAGGCGCCGCTTGAGTGTGCTGGTGGATATCGACAGCTCGTGTGCGACCCAGTGGCTACTTCCCTGTCCGGGATCCTCCTCCAGCAGCCGTCTCACCTTCTCCGAGAACGACGTGGTTCTGCCCCGCTGGTCGAGAGTTCGCTGCAGATCGCCGATGGCGAGTCGGTACGTGAGGGGATCGGAGAACCGGCAAACCTCGTTGAGCGTGTCCGCGGGAACATGGAGGAACGACATCGGAGCGTCGAAGAACAGGCGCCCGGCTAGTACGTCCTCATGATTGGTCAGGAGGGGCGGCGCTGGCCAACTCAGGTGGAGTGTGACGGTCGGCATGTCGCCGGCGAGCATGTCAAGCAGTCGCAGTAGCGCCGACCCGCAGTAGGTGACGACCAGGCAGTCCAGGGCCGGATCGCTTGTGTGTGCGGTGAACCCGACGGTGAGGCCGTGCTCACTTGGATGGAACTGTGGACTGAGGGCTGTCGAGATCAACGGCAGATAGGTGAGCAGCTCCACGATCTCGGCTACCGAGCCTGCGCTGACCAGCGGAAAACTCAACGGGCCGAAGGACGTCAACTGGGCCTGTTCAGCGAACGCGAAGCCGAGCAGGGTTGCCTGGTCGACGTCGAGTTCGGGGTAGACCTCCCGAAACCACCGTATCGGGGCCTGGACGTCATGCTGGATCAGCGTCGCCTCGTCGGTTCCTTCGCGAGACATGATGTTGCGAAGCCGCGCGAGTGCGTCTGGGTCGAGCGCTTGGCGCTCGAGCAGTTGCACGAACAGAAGCGGGGGCACACCCTCGTCATTGAGGATCACTGGCTCACCATGATCCCTTTGAGCCGAATTCACAAGTTTCTGACTCCGCCGAACATAGCCGCCGCGCTCATCCTCGACAACACTTTGACCAAGTTCCCAAGCCGAGGACAACGTATCAGGAGTTGGCTATGGCAGTTGTCACCTTTGTCTCCCACGACGGCGAGAAACACGAGGCGCCTTTCGAGGAAGGTCAGTCGCTGATGCAGGTCGCGACCAACAACGCGGTGCCCGGCATCGACGGCGACTGCGGAGGCGAGGCCGCGTGCGGCACCTGCCATGTGATCGTCGATCCGCAGTGGTCCGAGGAGGTGGGCCTCTCCGGCGCCGATGAGGAGGAGATGCTCGCGATGAACCCTGAGCGTCAGCCGACCTCTCGACTGTCCTGCCAGATGCCGGTCTCCCAGGCGTGGGACGGCCTGATCGTCCGAATGCCTGAGTTTCAGATGTGACGACGAGAGAAACGGATAAGACGCGATGAAGATTTCTGAGGCAATCGCCGCCAAGGTTCAGTCGACTATCCCGATGGAGCGGCAGATCCAGGGCGCACAGCTGTACGACAAGACCCGGCGATGGGTGACCGGAACGAATGGAGAGAGGCTCTTTGTCGAGAGCCCCATCCCGCCGGTGGAGGACGTCGAACTCGCCGACATCGACCTCAGTAA
Organism: Rhodococcus sp. 4CII; assembly: GCF_014256275.1. Taxonomy (NCBI): domain Bacteria; kingdom Bacillati; phylum Actinomycetota; class Actinomycetes; order Mycobacteriales; family Nocardiaceae; genus Rhodococcus; species Rhodococcus sp. 4CII. The sequence goes on along the minus strand of NZ_JACCFE010000004.1, from coordinate 136,207 downwards.
CCCTTTTCTCTATCGACAGGGGCGCTGGCAGTCGTACTTCGAGCGCGTGCGCAACGAGGCTCCGGTCCACTATCAGCCCAACAGTCCGTTCGGTCCGTTCTGGTCCGTCACGAGGCATGCCGACATCGTGGCCGTCGACAAGAACCATGAGGTCTTCTCCGCCGAGCCGTTGATCGTCATCGGGGTCCCGCCTCGTTTTCTTGATATCGAGATGTTCATCGCGATGGATCCGCCACGCCACGACGCGCAGCGGTCCGCTGTCCAAGGCGTGGTCGCGCCGAAGAACCTGCGTGAGATGGAGGGTCTGATTCGATCGCGCGTCCAGGAGGTGCTGGACAACCTGCCCGTGGATCAGCCGTTCGACTGGGTCCAGAGCGTCTCGGTCGAGTTGACCGCTCGGATGCTTGCGACCCTCCTGGACTTTCCGTACGAGCAGCGTCGCAAGCTCGCTTACTGGTCTGATCTCGCATCCTCGATGGAGCAAGCCAACGGCGGTCCCTCGGACAATGACGAGGTGTTCCGCGGCATGCGCGACATGGCGCGAGGTCTCAGCGCTCTCTGGCATGACAAGGCGGCCCGGACAGCTGCCGGGGAGGAACCCGGCTTCGACTTGATCACCCTGTTGCAGAGCAACGAAGACACCAAGGATCTGATCGACCGACCGATGGAGTTCCTGGGCAACCTTGTGTTGCTGATCGTCGGAGGCAACGACACGACGCGGAACTCGATGAGCGGCGGTGTTCTCGCGTTGAACCGGTTCCCTGACCAGTTCGAGAAGCTGAAGGCGAACCCTGACCTGATCCCCAATATGGTCTCGGAGATCATCCGGTGGCAAACACCGTTGGCCTACATGCGCCGGATCGCCAAGGCCGACACCGTGCTGAACGGGCAGTTCATCCGCAAGGGCGACAAGGTCGTGATGTGGTACGCCTCGGGTAACCGCGACGAGCGCATGTTCGATCGGCCCGATGAGCTGATCATCGACCGGCCCAACGCCCGTAACCACATCTCCTTCGGCTTTGGCGTCCACCGCTGTATGGGCAACCGGCTGGCCGAGCTGCAGCTGCGGATTCTGTGGGAGGAGTTGCTTCCACGTTTCGAGAACATCGAGGTCGTCGGTGAGCCCGAGTACGTGCAGTCCAACTTCGTGAGGGGCATCAGCAAGCTGATGGTCCGCCTCACCCCGAAAGTTGGCGCATGACCTTGCAGCGAGCGGTCATCGTCGGGGCCAGCCATGCCGGGGCCCAACTCGCAGCCGGCCTGCGCCAGGAAGGGTGGACCGGTGAGATCGTCCTCATCGGCGAGGAGTCGGCGCTGCCCTACCAACGCCCTCCGCTGTCGAAGGCATACCTGGCCGGGAAGAGCACACTCGGCGAGCTCGCGATCCGCAGCGCCGAGTTCTACAGCAAGCAGGGAATCCAACTCCTGGAGGCGACGGTGGAGGCGATCGACCGCTCGGCTGGTCACCTCTCACTGAGCACCGGCGACGCACTGCCCTACGACAAGCTCGCGCTGTGCACTGGCGCCCGCCCTCGTCGGCTCCCCACCCCGGGAGCCGACCTGGCCGGAGTCTACTACCTACGCACCGCCGCGGACGTCGAGAAGATCCGAGAGGCCACCAGCCCCGGGCGTCGGGCCGTGATCGTCGGCGGCGGCTACATCGGACTGGAGACGGCCGCCTCGTTGCGTGCACTGGGTCTGGAGGTCACCGTGCTCGAGGCGACCGGGCGCGTCCTCGAGCGGGTCACCGCCCCGGAGGTATCGGCGTTCTTCGACCGGATCCACCGGGAGGAGGGCGTGAACATCCGGACGGGCGCGCGGGTCGAGGCTCTGTCCGGCGACGGCAGGGTCCGCGAAGTGATCCTGGCCAGTGGCGAATCAATTCCCGCCGACCTCGTCATTGTCGGCATCGGCGTTGAGCCGAACACCGAGCTCGCCGCCGCCGCCGGTCTGGTCGTCGACAACGGCGTCGTGATCGACGACCAGACCCGGACCAGCGACCCCGACATCGTCGCCGCCGGGGACTGCGCCAGTCACGACATGGCCCGTTACGGCCGTCGCATACGCCTGGAGTCCGTGCCGAGCGCGGGCGAGCAGGCCAAGGTCGCCGCCGCGACCGTCTGCGGGAAGTCCAAGAAGATAGCGGCGCTTCCATGGTTCTGGTCAGATCAATACGATCTCAAGCTCCAGATCGCCGGTCTCAACACCGGGTACGACGAAGTCGTCCTCCGCGGCGACCCCACCCGGGACCGCGACTTCACCTGCTTCTACCTCCGTGCCGGCGAGCTCATTGCCGCCGACTGCATCAAACGCCCCCGCGACTTCATGTTCAGCAAGCGGGTCATCACGCAGCAACTCCCCATTGACCGGGCCGAATTGGTGCTCGCCGGCTCGGCCTGAGATGACGGGTCCTTGGGCGATGGGTACGACGACTGCGAGTGCGGACCGCGTTTCGGAAAGGAACATCAGTGACGAACGTCATCCATCTCCCGCTGGCGAAGGGTCGTGAGCGGCTCTCGTCGGTCCTCATGGTGCCACTGCCGAGTCGGGTCGACGCGGCCCTGCTAGGGGCCAGTGACCGGTGGCCTGTCCGTGAGCTCGCCCCGCCCCCGGCGGGGTCGGGCCTCGAGCCGGTCCTAGGGACCGCCGGCTTGCCTCTGCTCGGTCACACCCTGGACTACATCCGGTTCGGCTCTAACTTCTCCCGGGCCAGGTACCAGCGGTTAGGACCTGTCTCGTGGATGGGCGCCTTCGGCACGAAAATAGTGGCGGTGGCCGGCCCGGATGCCACACAGGAGGTGCTGACGGCCAAGGCGAAGTCGTTCTCCCAGGACGGGTGGACCTATCTCATCGATGCCTTTTTTCACCGGGGCCTGATGTTGATGAGCTTCGACGAACACAGGATGCATCGGCGGATCATGCAGGAGGCGTTCACCCGTGACCGGCTCGCCGGCTACGTCGACCAGCTCGGCCCGACGCTGGAGACCAGCATCCCCGGGTGGACAGCGGGCCAATCCACGCGCATCTACCCGCTGCTGAAGGCCCTGACTCTCGACGTCGCAACGAAGGTCTTCATGGCAGGTCGGGGGGGAAGCGAGGACACCGACGCCATCAACGACGCCTTCGTGGCCACCGTGCGTGCAGCCAGCTCGCTCATCCGTTTCCCGCTGCCGGGGACTCGTTGGCGAGCCGGAGTCCGTGGGCGCGCGCTCTTGGAGGACTACTTCACCCGGCACCTGCCGGCGGCTCGAAGTGGCCAGGGAGGCGACCTCTTTGCGGGGCTGTGCCATGCGCGCACGGCCGACGGTGAGGCGTTCACCGATGAGGACGTCGTCAGCCACATGATCTTCTTGATGATGGCGGCCCACGACACATCGACCATCACCACCACCGCTGCCGCCTACTTCCTCGCCAAGCACCCGGCCTGGCAGGAACGGGCGCGGGCCGAGTCCGACCAACTCGGTGGACGCCGCCCGGACATCGACGACCTGGACTCGCTGGGGACTCTCGACCTGGTGATCAAGGAGACGCTGCGTCTAGTGGCGCCCGTGCCGATCGTGATGCGCAAGACGGTCGAGAACGTGGAGATTGCCGGACACCACATCCCGGCGAACACCCTGGTGGCCGTGGCTCCGTCGGTGAACCACTTCGACGAGTCGTGCTGGACCGACCCCGACACCTTTGACCCTGACCGCTTCAGCGAACCGCGGCGTGAGGACCAGAATCACCGCCTCGGGTGGATCCCCTTCGGAGGAGGGGTACACAAGTGCATCGGTCTGCACTTCGGCACCCTCGAGGTCAAGGCGATTCTGCACCACATGCTGCGCACCTACACCTGGACGGTCCCCGACCAGTATGAAGCGAGGTGGGACAACACCTCGCTCCCCATTCCGGTCGACGGGTTGCCGATCACCCTGGAGCGCAGATGAATCAGGCACCGGTGGCGTACTTGGGGGCGACCGACTTCCTCGACATCGAGCACGAGTCCGTCCGGGCGTTCACCGCCGCCGCGGTTGGGGATGCGAGCACCGACCGGGACAAGGCGAAGCGCCTCTTCGCCGCCGTCCGCGACCAGATCTGGTACGACCCCTACACGGTGTCGGACGATCCCGCCCATTATCGAGCGAGCTTCGTCCTCGAGACCGGGCGCGCCTATTGCGTCCCGAAGGCGGTGCTCTTGACCGCGGTGTGCCGTGCGGCAGGGATTCCGGCGCTGCTGGGCTTTGCCGACGTCCGAAATCATTTGCAGACCGAAGCGTTGCGAGCGCTCATGGGCGGCACAGACCTGTTCGTCTATCACGGCTACAGCCATCTCTACATCGACGGCCGGTGGTTGAAGGCGACGCCGGCGTTCAACACCGAGTTGTGTGCGCGTTTCGGTGTGCCGCCGGTGGATTTCGACGGCGAGCGCGACGCCCTCCTGCACGCCTTCACCGCCGACGGAGCCCAGCATATGGAGTACGTCCGCGAGCGCGGCGTCTTCGACGACCTGCCTTTGAACGCGATCCTGACCGAGCTTCGGCACACCTATGGACCGCTGATCTTTAAGTGCGCTCACGTGATCGCTGACGCTTTCACCGACACACCCGCCAGCCGCGCCCAGCCCGACGGGATCTCCCGCGGGCCCCACTCACCCCTGGAGGCCCGATGAGCACGGCGACCACAGCGGACGCCTTGGACGTGCGTAACCCGGCCGACGGCCGGCTGGTCGCAACCGTCCCCGTCGATGATCGCGAGACCGTGAACGGCATCGCGGCTGACCTCCGCCGCGCTCAGGTCGGGTGGGCCGAAGCAGGCCCGCGGCACCGCGCCAGATGGTTGCATCGCTGGCGGGACTGGATCCTGGCTCACACCGACGAGCTCACCGACCTGCTGCAAGCCGAAACGGGCAAGGTGCGCCCTGACGCCCTGGTGGAGACGGCAGCATCGTGTGAGTTCATCACCTACTACGCCAACCATGCCGAGAAGTTTCTCGCTGGCGAGCAGGTCAGGTCCTCGGGTCTGCTGAGTCTGCCGAAGCGGCTGTCCAAGACCTACCACCCGTACCCGGTTGTCGGGCTCATCACGCCGTGGAACTTCCCGATCACCCTCTTCCTCATGGATGCAGCGCCCGCGTTGGCTGCCGGATGCGCGGTCCTGGCGAAGTCCTCGGAGGAGACGCCACTGACGTGTGCGCGGGTCGTGGAGGGCTGGCACGAGATCGGCGCCCCTCCGGTTCTGGCGCATGTTGTGGGTGCTGGCGAAGCGGGTGCGGCGGTGGTGGACGCCGCTGACTTCGTGCAGTTCACCGGCTCGACAGCCACCGGGCGGGCGGTCGCGATCCGCTGTGCCGAGCACTTGAAGCCGGTGAGCCTGGAGCTGGGCGGCAAGGATCCGGCGATCGTGCTGGAGGACGCCGACCTTGCTCGTGCGGTGGAGGGGATCGCGTGGGGCGGTCTGTTCAACGCGGGGCAGGTCTGCATCTCCGTCGAGCGGGTGTATGTGGTCTCTGAGATCTACGACGAGTTCGTGGCCCGGCTGACGCACCGGGTGCGGTCCCTGACCCAGGGTGCGGCGGCAGGTGACGACGTGGGTGCGATGGTCACTGCGAGGCAGGTCGAGATCGCCGATCGCCACGTCAGCCAGGCAGTGGCGGCGGGTGCGCGGGTCCTGGCCGGCGGAACCCGGAGTGCGGTCGGGAACTACTACGCTCCGACCGTCCTGGTCGGCGTCGACCACACGATGGCCTGCATGACCGAGGAGACCTTCGGCCCCACGATCCCGGTGATGCGGGCCGCGGATGAGGACGAGGCCATCCGCCTGGCCAACGACTCGGCGTACGGCCTGTCTGCGACGGTGTGGACCCGCGACCATGCTCGTGCGCAGCGCATCGCGCGACGGCTGGATGCGGGTGCGGTCAACATCAACGACGTCTTCAGCAACCTCTTCGCCACCACACTGCCGCACAGTGGATGGAAGGCCTCAGGTATCGGTGCGCGGCTCGGCGGCGCCTACGGGCTGCACAAGTACTGCCGGGTCCAGGCGGTGACCGAGCCGCGGATCCCTGTCCTGGCACGAGAACTCACGTGGTACCCGTACACCTCCCGGCGTGCGGCCATCGCCGGAAGAGTGTTGCGCGCGGCAGCCGGTCGCGGCCTGCGGCAACGCCTCGGCCTGAACAAGGAGCACAGCAAGTGACGACGCACAGCCCCCACACCGCCGCCAAGACCGTGGCGATCACAGGTGGAGCCCGCGGCATCGGTTACCAGACCGCGAAGGAGCTGATCCGACGAGGCCACCGCGTCGCCATCGGCGACATCGACGAGGCGCGTGCCAAGGAGACCGCCGCCGAGCTCGGGGTGAAGGTTGTCACCCGCCTCGACGTCACCGACCCTGACTCGTTCAGAGACTTTCTCGACCTGGTCGAGGGGGACCTCGGCCCCCTCGACGTGCTGATCAACAACGCGGGCATCATGCCCACCGGGCACGCCCACGAGGAAGACGACGCGGTGACCCGGCGGCAGGTCGAGATCAACGTCCTGGGAGTCATCTTTGGGACCAAGCTCGCCCTTCAGCGGATGCTGCCGCGGCGTGCCGGGCACATCATCAACACCGCATCACTGGCCGGCGAGCTCGCCGTGCCCGGTCTGGCGACCTATTGCGGCACCAAGTTCGCGGTCATCGGATTCACGGAGGCAGCACGACTGGAATACCGCAAGTCCGGGGTCCAGCTGTCCACCGTCCGGCCCACGTTCACCAACACCGAGCTCGTTGCTGGGACAGCTGGAGCCAAGGGACTGCGCAACGCCGAGCCCGAGGAGATCGCTCGAGTGACAGCCGATCTAATCGAGAGCCCGCGTCCCTTCGTGCGCGTCACCCGCCTCGCAGGCGGCATGGTCGCGGCGATGAAGTTCGTCCCCGGACGGCTGGCCGCCAGGCTCGGATCGGCCCTGGACACGGACTCGGTGTTCCTCGACGACGTCGACATGGGGGCCCGCCAGGCCTACCTGGACAGAATCCGGAACAACTGACCTAGTCGTCGAACCCATCGTCCGCCCCTCCACCCGAAGAGGAAGCAACATGCCCCGCAGGACCCTGATCAAGGACTACCCCCATCAGATGGGGGGGCACTGTGGTTCTGGCGCAATGCGGGATCTTCTGCACTGGCAGGGTCTGGGGTGGGACGGACCGCCCGATGAAGGTCTGGTGTTCGCGCTCGGCGGCGCGCTGGGGCTAGCGTACCTCCCATCGAGCGACCTCGTTCCACCGCTGTACCTGGTAGGACGAGGCGCCGACTTCGAAATCGATCTACCCCGCCGGCTCGGCGGACAGGTCCACGTTCTCACCACCGACGATCCCCGCGAGGGCTGGTCGTGGGTTCTCGACGAGATCGACGCAGGCAGACCCAGCCTGGTGTGGGGCGACATCGCCGAGCTGCCGTACCTGCGGGTCCAGTTACAGATGAGTCGCCACGACATCGTGGTGATCGGCTACGACGAGGCCAAGGGGATTGCCTTTGTCGTAGACAATGACCGCGCCGAGGTGCAGGAAGTCCCGCTCGATGCCCTGGCTCGGGCGCGGTCTTCGACGTCCTTCCCACAACCGACGCGCCACTGCACGTACCGCATCACCTGGCCGGGCGCGCTGCCGGACGTGGCAGGAGTGGCGGCAGAGGCATTTCGCCAGTCCGCGGCCAGCATGCGCCGCCCGTCGCAGCCGGGGATCGTCGATCTCACGACAGCGACGGCCGGGGCCGAGGGCTTAGCTGCGGTCGCGCAGCTGGCGGCCGACGTTCGGACCTGGGCCGACCTTCCGGTAGGCGACCTCGAGATCCTCCTGTTCAGCCTGAGCGCTTTCATCGAGAAGGCAGGCACCGGCGGCGGGCTGTTCCGCCGGTTGCTCGCCGATGGCTGCGCGGATGTCGCACGTCTGACCGGTGACCTCGCCACCGCAGACCTCGCTGTCGCCGCCAGCCGTTGTGCGCAGGCATGGACCGAGACTGCACGTGCCGGGATCCAGCGCGACGTAGATGTGCGAGCTCGCGTGGCCGGGGTGGCCATGGCGGCTAGCCGGCTGCCAGAACTCGAGTTGGACCTGGTCGAGTCCCTGGAGTTCGCTTCAAGCTCGCTGACGGCTGCAGATCGGTGACAGCCCACTAGTCCCCGGGACGCTCGGCGAATCGATCTCCGGATCGCTGTTCGTTCGAAGGCACTCTTGAATGAAGGAATGTTATGCAGAGCACGATGATGAACGTCCCGTTGACAACTGCGGCGATTCTGCGCCACGGCTCGAGTGTGCATGGCTCGGCGACCGTGCGGACCTTGCAGCCCGACGGGAGCGTGAAGGTCGGCACGTTCGCTGAAGTCGGACGGAGGGCCGCCCAGTTGGCCAACGCGTTGCGCGGATGCGGGATCACAGGCGATGAGCGTGTTGCGACCTTTATGTGGAACAACCAGGAGCATGTGGAGGCCTACTGTGCGGTGCCCTCGATGGGCGCGGTGCTGCACACCCTCAACCTACGTCTCACCTCAGACCAACTTGTCTACATCGGCAACCACGCCGAGGACCGGGTCGTCATTCTCGATGGAAGCCTGGTCCCCCTGCTGACCCCCGTGCTGCTGCAGCTCACCAGCGTGCACACCGTCGTCGTGACCGGCGAGGTGGACCTCGCCCCGCTGCACCGTGACGGGCTCATGGTCGTGGGTTACGAGGAGTTCATCTCCGCTCAGCCCGAGACGTTCGACTGGCCCGACCTCGATGAGCAGTCAGCAGCCGCCATGTGTTACACCTCCGGCACCACCGGCAACCCCAAAGGTGTCGCTTATAGCCACCGGTCGACCTACCTGCACTCGATGGCGGCCTGCGCCGCCGACGGACTGCGAGTCAGCTGCGATGACCGGATCCTCGCCATCGTGCCGATGTTCCATGCCAACGCCTGGGGACTGGTCTATGCCGCCCTCATGGCAGGCACCGACCTGCTGATGCCTGACAGGTTTCTACAGGCCGAGCCGCTGGTGCGGCTCATCGACGCCCAGAAGCCAACCGTCGCAGGCGCGGTCCCGACGATCTGGAACGACGTCTTGAACTTCTTGGAGGCTAACCCCAGCTACGACGTCTCCTCTCTCAGCCTGGTCGCCTGCGGTGGCTCCGCAGTGCCCGTTCACCTGATGAAGGCCTTCGAGGAAAAGTACGGCGTGCAGGTCGTCCAGGCGTGGGGAATGACCGAAACCTCGCCGCTGGCCGCCATCGCTCGTCCGCCGGCATCGCTCGACGTGCAGGAGCGGTGGCGCCTGCGCGCCACCCAGGGCCGTCCGGTTGCAGGAGTGGAGCTGAGGATCGTCGACGACGCGGGCAATGAGCTCCCGCACGACGGCGAAGCGGTCGGTGAGCTGCAGGCGCGGGGACCCTGGATCACCGGCTCGTACGTCGGCGAGGAGCATCACGGTGAGAAGTTTCAGGAAGGTTGGTTGCGCACCGGCGACGTCGGGCGGATCGACGAACGCAGTTTCGTCACGCTGACCGACCGCACCAAGGACGTGATCAAGTCCGGCGGGGAGTGGATCTCCTCGGTCGAGCTCGAGCTGCTGCTTGCCGGTCACCCCGACGTGCTCGAGGCATCTGTGATCGGGGTGCCGGACGAGAAGTGGCAAGAACGTCCCCTCGCGGTGATCGTCGTACGTGACGGTCGCGAGCCCACACCTGCTCATCTGCGCGACTTCCTCGACGGCAAGGTCGCCAAGTGGTGGCTGCCTGAGCGATGGTGCTTCATCTCCGAGGTACCCAAGACCTCGGTCGGCAAGTTCGACAAGAAGCGCCTGCGCTCCCTGCACGCCGAAGGAGAGCTGGCCGTCATCGAAATCTAGGAATCCTCTCCAGCCGCAGATCTGGGTAGGACGGAGCAGAGAAATTGATACGCGGGGCGGGAAGTTCTCACGACCATCGCGCGCACTACGGCACCGGTGAAGGAGACGCCCAGGAGAGATGGGGCAGTGATCTCCCGGTGGACGGCACACCTCGCCCTGGCCAAGGTGGAGTTGGGCCACAGGCTGCCACCGCGCTCCCCGGAGTGCGCCAGGGGTATTTGCATAACGGTCACACTCGAGACCGGTGTTGGGCGCGGTTTCATCGACAGGAAGGTCTGACCATGGGCAAGGCTTCGGATGCGGTCGGCGGGTCGTCCGACCCCGACATGGAGGACTGGGTGCGCTCGTTCCGGCTCCTGGAATCTGGCTCGCCTGAGTTGCCGCCCCACCATCCCAACTGTCTTGGTTGCGGGCCGGCGAACCCGCACGGGCATGCCCTGTCGGTACGGCGTTGCGGAGACGGCGTCGTTGCTCACCACCTTTTCGACCAGCGTCACGTAGGAGCGCCCGGGATAGCACACGGCGGCGCGGTGGCGACCGTAATCGACGACCTGTTCGGCTTCCTGCTCTACACGGTCGGCGAACTCGCCGTGACGCGCCGGCTCGACCTCGACTATCTCGCGCCGGTTCTGCTCGCCACTCCCTACACCCTGCACGCCGATATACGGTCTCGCGATGGCCGGAAATTGAATCTCGCGGCCAGGATCGAGGATATAGAGGGTCGCTCGGTCGCCACGGCGACCGCCCTGTTCATCGTGGTCGAGGTCGAACATTTCCTGCAGTCGCAGGCGAATGCTAGGAGGCAGGCATGACCGTACCGACCGAGAGGGAACTGCTCCTGGACGCCTTGCTCACCGATCACGGCGCAGCCGGACCTTACGAGGCGTTCCGACGACTGCGGGAGACGCGACCCGTCTTGGTTACACGATCGGGGGTGCTGGTGTTGAGTCGCTACGACGACTGCGCGGCGGCGCTCCGCGACCGCAGCCTCGGCAAGGCCGACGAGTCGCTGGGCTTCGGCTTGTCCGAGATCCCCGAAGAGTTGCAACGTCGGGCCATGCATCGATTCCGGCGCACCATGCTGTTCCGCAACCCCCCTGACCACCACCGGCTGCGTCGGCTGGTCGCCGACGTGTTCACCCCTCGGCACATTGACGAGTTGCGCAGCCGCGTCATCACACAGATCCATCACCTGCTCAACGTCATGGAGGAACAGGTCTTCGTCGACATCATCACCGATCTGGCGCTCCCGCTGCCTGTGAATGTGATAGGCGAACTTCTGGGGGTTCCCATGGCCGATCGGGCAGTAGCCGCGCCCCTGGTGCGTGCCCTGCTCGCCTCGCTGGAACCCGGAGCCAATGTTGAGGCTCTGACCGCCGCCTGTGAAGCCGAAGACCAACTTGCCACGTATTTCGCTGACCTGTTGGCGGTCAAACGCGCCCGCCCCGCCGATGACCTACTCAGCCGACTCGCCGTCGCGCACGGCGACGACGTCTTGGATGACAACGAATGCGTCGGCACCGCGATTCTGTTGTTCGCCGCAGGGTTCGAAACCACCACAAACCTCATCGGCAACGGCGTCGCCGCGCTGCTCGCTCACCCCGACCAAATGCGCCAACTGCGTGCCAGGCCCGACTTGGCGAGCAATGCCGTCGAAGAATTGTTGCGTTACGACTCCCCCGTCCAGACCAACGGGCGCACGGTGCTCGAGCCGACACGGCTGGCAGGAGTCGATCTACATCCCGGTCAGGTCGTATTGACCCTGCTCGGGGCGGCCAACAGAGACCCGGACCGATTCTGTGACCCGGATAGGCTCGACATCACCCGAACCGGGGTCCCGCCGTTGTCGTTCGGCGCCGGCATCCACTTCTGTCTCGGCGCGCCGCTGGCCCGGCTCGAAGGATCCATACTGTTCCCGCTCCTGGTGGCCCGTTTTCCCGGTCTCGGGCTCGTCGAGCAGCCTCGCTGGCGTACCGGGCTGTCCTTCCGCGGGCTGTCGAGTTTAAAGGTGGCCACCGGATGAGTCGGGTAGTCCTGCACTACCCCACCAGAAGGGCTCGAAGGTCCCGGGAGTGAGTGGGAGTTGAACCCGCGACCGAACCACCGCGAACGATCGGGATCACAGCGTCAGCGCGCGGCCTCTCCTTAGGCCTTGCAGGTCGGGCGCCGACTCGCCCGCACGGCGTGACCGGAACCGGAGTTTGCCAGATGCACTCTCAGGGGGACGGGGTGAAGGCCTGCGGACGTGGTGCGCGCGAGCGGCGGGTGGTGGGGCCGGGAGCGAGGACCGCCAGCTCCGCCACCAGCACACCGCGGCGCCCGTAACGGTCACCGATGGCTCCGGCGGGCAGCACCAGACACGCCAGCACCAGCGTGTAGCCGTCGACGATCCAGGTCAGCTGGGCTTGCGTCGCCCCGGTCGCGACCGCGATCTGCGGCAACGCCGAATACAACGCCGCCATGGCCGCGACCACCAGCGCCACCGCCAGGCACGACACCGTCAGCATCCACCACTGGGCCCTGGTCCACCGGGCGATCTCGACAGTGTCCGTTCCGGGTGTGTTCACCGGACACCTCCCGACTTAAAGACCAATGATCTCGGTACGAGACCATTCGTATCATAGTGGTCGGGGCGTGGGATAGAGTCCACACATACACCCAGGGCTGAACGACACGAATCGGAGGAGCGCGCGTCCATGACCGCCCCGGACCCCGCCGCGACCGACCCACTCACCGCGGCCGACGAGCAGGCCGATCCGCGGCTGGCACGCTCACGCAACCGGTTGCTCGACGCGGCCACCCATCTGCTGTCCACCGGCGGTGTCGAGGCGGTCACCGTCGAGGCGGTCACCCGCGTGTCGAAGGTCGCGCGCGCCACCCTCTACCGGCACTTCGGCAGCACCACCCACCTGCTCGCGGCGACCTTCGAACGGCTACTCCCCCGCGTCGACACCCCCACCGGCACCGGACCCGTGCGCGAGCGGCTCATCGCGCTGCTCACCACCCAGGCCGACCTCATCGAGCAGGCCCCGGTACAGATGACCACCCTGGCCTGGCTGGCCATGGGATCCCTCGGCGACGACCACACCGACCCCGACCGCCGCCACCCCGATCCGGCCGCGGTCACCTCACTACGCGCCCGCGTCATCGAGCAATACCGCCAACCCTTCGACCACATCCTCACCAGCCCCGACGCCCGCGCCGTGCTCGGCGAGCTCGACACCACCTTCGCCCTCATCCAACTCCTCGGCCCGATCGTCTTCGCCCGCCTCACCGGGCTGCGCACCATCGACCACGACGACTGCGCCCGACTCGTCGACAACTTCCTCACCACCCACCGAACAGGCACGGCAGCAACCACCCCGAGCGAGCACGGAACGCCGTAACCGCAGACCCGGGACACGCGGTCGGAACAATCAAGACGTCCGACAAGGTCACCTTGCTCTAAGCAGTCATGCGACCGCCACACCCTGCGAGATTGACGGAACACATGTCTTCGGGCCCATATGGGACTGGAGCGTCGACGAGATCTGGGCCTACATCGCCCACCACCAGCTACCGGTGAACCCCGTCTACGACAAACTCCGCCAACTCGGCACACCGAACAACACCTACGGGTCTCCCACATGATCGACGGCGCCTTCCTCGAATACGGTCGCATCACCCGCCTACGACGCGGATGGCCGAACCTCTTCGAGGAACTCGCCCAACCGCGAATTCGTCTGACACCTCCGCTCTCTGCGGTGAGACTTCGATCGCTGCAGCGGCGACCGGGATGGGAAGCGTCGAGACAAGATCCGACAGAGAAGATGGCCAGGACATGTCGCTGTGGGAATGTCGAGAACCCGCGCGCGGCTTCGTCCCCCCGAGTGAAACGGCCAGAATGGGCCGTACCGCACCAGAGGAGAACATGATGGCCAAGTACCTGCTGCTCAAGCACCCGCTACGGAGTGCAGTTTTCACCACGGGTGATGACATCGGATCGCAGTGCCGGGGGCCGGCCGAGGGGCGGTAGAGAGCCTCTGTCTGCCGCGGAATCGAGGACAGAGCGGGCGCCCGGGATAGTGATCCCGGGCGCGCCCTGGTTGCCGACCTGGCCGGCCCCCGAAATCCGCAGCGCTGCCCCAACCCCACCGTGCAGATCCGCCGCCGAGCCGTCCAGGACCGTGAGCAGAGAACGCGGCTACGACTCAGCGGGCACGAGCCGCGACAGTTTGCAGTGGAACGGGAAGCGGCCCGGCGCCGTCTCGTCGACGGACTCGATCAGCGCGTCCTCACCCTCGACGCTCACGATGACGAACACCGATGTGCCTTCGGCGTGCACCTTGACACGGTCACCCACCTGCAAACCCGCGCGGGTTCCCGGATTCTCGGTCATAAGACATGACTAACCCGTCCGGTTTCGGTGTACAAGCCGCCGATATTTGCCGGGTTCGATTCGATCTTGCTCCGACTGCCGCATCGGGCGCGCCAAGCGCTTGCCGATCGGCTACATGCAGGGTCGCTATCACCTGTCCTGTTGGATCGCTACTGTGCCAGGTGTGAGGGAACCGGTGCTGGATCGGCACGTCGACGTTGCACAGCTGTGGCAACTGGCCAGTGAGGCGGCCCGGAAGGGCGAGAAGTGGGGGCAGCGCAAGAAGTCGGTGAGCGACGCCATGGTGACCTACTACGCCCAGCTGCGACGTGACCGACGCGGCGCGAAACGGTGGGTCGCCGAGGTCGTTGATCTCCTGGGATATTTCGATCTGTCAGCGGACTGGCGCGCAGTCGAGAAAGGCCTGCAAATACTCGACCAAGCTGACGGTGACGTCACCGGTGCGGGTGCTGAGCTACAGCGGCTCGAGGTCGTGCCGGCTTCCTCGATGAAGAACTCTCTCTTCAAGAGATCCTAGTAGGGCGCAGTCAGGCGAACCGCTCGCGTTCGCGACCCCCGTCGAGGACGTCACGCATTATTGGAAGACCGACCAGATCGCCGCGACGGCGAGCGTAACGATGAGGGAGCCGGGGCTATAGCCGCGTTCGGCCTGGCCCAATGGGGCTAACGGTGCACCGGTCTATCTGCCCTGGATAGATGTGCGCGACTTCGGGTTGTAATTGCGGCGGCTGCGCTCATGAACCCTTCAGGAACCTCAAATAGAACGCCGCGAACACCAGGACGATGCCGACATTCACCAGCAGCCGCTCCCAGAAGTGGTGCCTGAAGAACAGGACGTCCACGCCCGGCTACCAGCGCGAGCACGTAGAGCACGACGGCTGCCTGCCTTCCCATCTTCCCGTTCTACTCCGCGCGGTCGCAGCGAGAAAGGAGAGCCGGTGCTCGGAGAAGAGGTGCCCCAGAAATGGTCGTTAGTGGGAGCTGGCCTCATGAGACACCGCAAGGGGATCCGCTTTCGCACAAGCCGCCGCGTGTGAACCGCCCCATGATCGGATACGTCGCCGGCGGCTTACCCAAAGGCCGGAAATCTTTCCTCAGGTATCAGGCAGCTCGGAAGTCGCTATGCGGAGGGGGCGGCCGTGCCCTCGCTCTCACCGCGGCCCCTGGCCCCTGGCCCGTGGCAGGATCCTGCCAACGGCGAGACCATCGAATCCGAAGATTCCGACAAGATGACGACGATCCTGTGCTGGCATGAGCACAGGAAATCGCAGAGCCAGACATTGCACGGCCCAGCCCGCGATCGAGGTCGTCTCTCGCTTCGCCCACTCCACTACCGAGCTCTCGACTCGAAGCCCAAGCTCCTAATCCGCCGCTTGAGCGTGCTCGACGCTCACCAGATTCGATAGCCGCACATTTCGATTGTCGTCGATGGCACGCCACCGCACCCATCGCGGAGGCTTGAACCCCATAATGTTAGTGACTAACATTATGGGGTGTCCAAGTCCGAACGTACCCGGGCCCGAATCCAATCGGCCGCCGTGCAGCTGTTCGTCGAACATGGCTATGACGCCACCACCGTCGACCAGATTTCCGCGGCCGCCGGTATCTCCCATATGACGTTCTTCCGCCATTTTCCCTCGAAGGATGCAGTGCTCCTTGAGGATCCGTATGACCCGGTCATCGGCGCGGCCGTCGCCCGCCAACCCTGCGACCGCAGTCCGCTCGGGCGGGCGTGTAGTGGGCTCGCCGAGGCGTGGTCCACGGTTCCCGAGGCCGGCCTGGGGGACCTTCGCACGCGACTGCAGATCGTGACGTCCCATCCGCGGCTGCGGGCCCGGATGTGGGAAAACACTCTCGCCACCCAGGAGGCGATCGCCGAGGGGTTACGGGCGTCCGGGGCGCAGCCGCTCGAGGCTGAGGTCGCCGCCGGCGCCTGCATGGGTGCGCTGATGGCGGCGCTGACGGATTGGGCGGCCAATGGCCGGGGAACGCTCGGCGACCGGATCGCCGTCGCCCTGAATCAGTTGGTGCCCGGCGCCGGGATGGCCGGCGGGCCGAGCGCGGCGAGGTGATGGCTGTGGCCGACGACGACATCTTGCTCCGCTGTGCTCACGCCGGTAAACGCTATGGGACCCGCCGCGTGCTGCAGGACATCACCCTCGAGGTCCGCGAGGGTGAGGTCCACGCTCTCGTCGGTTTGAACGGCGCCGGCAAGACCACGTTGATGCGCCTGCTGCTGGGTATGGTGCGGGCCGACACGGGCGCGGTCCGGGTCGCGGGTTGCGACCCGTCCGTGATGGAGGCGCGGCACTGGGCGGGGGTGGGTCATCTCGTGGAGGTTCCGCTGGCGTACCCCGAATTGACTGTGACGCAGAACCTTTCGATTGCGGGTCGGCTGGCGGGATTGTCCCGGCCGGCGGCGGCGAGGGCGGCGACCCGGTGGGCCGAGGAGTTCGCCCTGACAGGGTGGGCGCGGTCCAGAGCCCGCACGCTCTCCCTCGGCAACCGCCAGCGGGTGGGGCTCGCCGCCGCCTGGATCGCCGATCCCCGCATTCTGATCTTGGACGAGCCCACGAACGCCTTGGACCCGGCCGGGATCATGATCGTGCGCACACTGCTGAAGCGCAGCCGCGAGACGGGCGCCGCCGCCCTCGTCTCGAGCCACCATCTCGACGAAGTGGCGCGGGTCGCGGACCGGATCACCGTCATGAACGGCGGCCGGCTGATCGGCATGCTCGACCCGACCGGCATCGACCTGGAACGGCAGTTCTTCGACCTGATCTACGCGGACAGTCAGGCCAGACCATGACTCGATCGGCCCAATTGGGGG
The DNA here is from genome assembly GCF_014256275.1 of Rhodococcus sp. 4CII. Lineage (NCBI taxonomy): Bacteria > Bacillati > Actinomycetota > Actinomycetes > Mycobacteriales > Nocardiaceae > Rhodococcus > Rhodococcus sp. 4CII. The sequence goes on along the minus strand of NZ_JACCFE010000004.1, from coordinate 119,157 downwards.
CGGCCCTGTCGGTGGAGTGGGTGAAGTTTCGGCGGGCCCGCCCCGTCTGGGTCACCACCGTCTTCCTCGTGGTCGGTGTCGCGGCCATGGGCCTGTTGACGCTGCTCTCGCGCGAGGGCAGTAACCCGGTGATGGTGGCCAAGGCGCAGTCGATCGTCGGTGCCGGCGGCTGGGAGGGCTTGTTCGCTGCCGCCGACACCATTGTCTCGGTCGGTGGCCTGCTGGGATTCGGTGTGGTGATCGGCTGGGTCTTCGGCCGCGAATTCTCCGACGGCACGATCGTGGGGCTCTGTGCCTCACCCGTCTCACGCATCGCCATCGCCGCGGCGAAGCTGTCGATCCTGCTCGGCTGGGCGGTGGCCACCACACTCGCCCTGGCCGCGTCCCTGCTCACAGTGGGAACACTGTTCGATGTCGGCGCGCTCGATGTCGGCGTGCTTCGTCTGGTCGGCAAGTTCCTGGGCATCGCCGTGCTGACCGCCCTGCTCGCCGTCCCCTGCGCCTGGGCTGCGACCCTCGGCCGGGGATATCTGCCGGCGATCGGCACCATCATCGGCCTCGTCGTGCTCGCGCAGATGGCGGTCATGTCCGGCGCCGGGGGGTGGTTCCCGTTCTCCGCACCCGGCCTGTGGGCGATCAGCGGCGGCTCCGGCGCCGGCCTGGTCACCGGAATGCAGCTGCTCCTGGTCCTGCCCGTCCCGGTCGTCTTCATCGCCCTCACCCTGATCGCCTGGCAGCGACTGACTCTGACCCCGTAGCCGAAACAGCCGGGAAACAACCCCCGGTGACCACGGCGCTCGGATGCACTGCCATTGCGACCTCACGGACGCCTCGCCCCGAAGCACCGTCCGGACCTGTCGTCCTGCACGCGCAGGCTGGTGGGTCGGCGGCAGCCACAGCGTCCATCCTCAAGACGGATGGCAGCGGGCGGGCGTACGGGTACGCAGGTGACGGCAACACCCGGACGGCGGTTCCCGCCTACCTGCGGTCGGTCTTCGAATCGACGCAGCGAGCTATTCGCGGCGTCGCCGGAGGCACGCAGATGCCCGGTCCCGGCGTCGTTCACTTCGGCGGCATCGTCCTACCGCGGCGCGGGGTGGTTGTTGAGGTAGCGGAGCACCAGGGCTGCCCCGACGAAGACGCCGAGGAGCAGGACCGTGACGAGTAGATCACCGTCCATGACGAGACTTCCCTTCCCATACCGGCGGCACCCGCGTCGACACCTGTCAGTTCCTCGAGATGCCCCCGCACGTCTAGGGTTCCCCGATCATGCTCGCCGGTAACAGGCCGCATCTGCCCGGGCGGGCCTGCGTTGGCCGTACCCGGGGCTGCGCAGCCGCGACCACGGGCATCACCGCAACCGGGTTGGTAGGGGCACTTCGGTCGGCCCGCACTCCGCGCCGAAGAGCAGCGCGGCGCGGCGACTTCGGTGGGGATCGCCTGCAGAATGCGGTCGACGCCGACCTCGAATCCGGCGGCTGGGGCGACCCGACCGAGCCTGCCACCACATGTTGCGCATCGGTGTGTTGTACCCCGTCAGTCCGTCGCCCGCCGGATGTAGAGCAGCTTGTCGCCGGCCTCGATGACGTCGACCTCGGTGGTGCCGGCGCGCAGTAGCCTGTCGTCGCGCACCACCGCGAGCACGAGGTCGGACAGGTGCCGCGGCGAACCACCGATCTCTTCCCGTTCGACCGTGCGTTCGGCGATCGCCAGTCCTGATTCCGGGGTGAGGAGGTCCTCGATCATCTCCACCACTGTGGGGGTGGAGATTGCGATACCGAGTAACCGGCCCGCGGTTTCCGAGGAAATGACCACGGAGTCGGCGCCGGACTGCCGCATCAGGTGGGTGTTCTCCGATTCCCGGATCGCGGCGACGATCTTCGCCTTCGGTGCCAGCTCACGGGCGGTGAGTGTCACCAGTACCGCGGTATCGTCCCGGTTGGTTGCGACGATGATCGACGAGGCGTGCTGCGCACCCGCGAGGCGCAGCACATCGGATTTCGTCGCCGAACCCTGCACCGTGACCAGTCCCTGTCGGACGGCGGTCTCGAGTACCACGGGATCGGTGTCGACTACCACGATGTCGGTCGGGGCGACACCGTCTCCGAGCATTGCGTCGACCGCGGTGCGTCCCTTGGTGCCGTAACCGGCGACCACGGTGTGATTGCGTGCGCGGCGCCGCCAGCGTTGGATCTTGAACGACTGCCGGGAGGTCTCGGTCAGCGCGGACAGGGTGGTACCGACCAGGACGATGAGGAAGAAGATCCGCAGCGGTGTGATGACCAGGATGTTGACCAGCCGCGCCTGCGCGGTGATGGGGGTGATGTCGCCGTACCCGGTCGTCGACAGCGACACCGTCGCGTAATAGATGCAATCGAGCAGCGACAGCCCGTCTTCCTGGGTATCGGAGTATCCGTCGCGATCGAGGTACACCACGAGTACCACCAAAGCCAGCGCCGTCAGTGCGTACCCGATCCGCCGGGTGATGGCCCGCCCGGGGCTGTCCTGCATCTGCGGCACCCGCACGATTCCGACCAGTGCGAAGTCGGGGCGTTCGGTGAGCACATCCGATCGCTGGAATCGTGCCCGCAGCGCACCGCGCATCGTCTCGATCACCTCGTTCTCGTTGCCGATCTCGGGCCGCAGCCTACGCGTCGACGGCGCAGCCGGGGTGGGATCATCCTCCGGAATCGGCGGAACGCATCCAGCCCTATCAGGTCAGCACACCGGACGTAGGCAATCGGCTGCGGGTTCCCTACCCACCTACCTTCCCTACCCACTACCGTCCCGATCCGTCCCTCTGCCGGCGGCCAAGCCTGCTCGTACCGATGTCAGGCGAGATTCTGTATCTTCGCGCCGAGGACAATTGCGGGCGACGTGACGCCCGGTGTACCTGACCTGGGTCGATGCCCGCGTACCTGGTCGGTCAGGTCAGTTCGCTGAATCGTTCGGTGTCACGGACCTGGCCGGAGACGATGATCGTGTCACCCGGGGCGATGACGGTGTCGGCGGTGGCGTAGGTGAAACCCTCGCCGGGTCGTTTGATCGCGACGACGGTGACCCCGTACGTGGAGCGGACGGTGGTCTCGCCCAGCCGTTTCCCTACCACGGTGGCGGGTGGGGTGGTCTTGACCATGGCGAAGCCGTCGTCGAATTCGATGTAGTCCATCATCCGGCCGCGCACCAGGTGCGCCACCCGCTTGCCCATGTCGTGCTCGGGCCGCACGACGTGCGTGACACCGATCTGGCGGAGAATTCTCGCGTGCGCGTTGCTGATGGCCTTGGCCCACACATTCGGTACCGACATGTTGATCAACGCCGACGCGGTGAGCAGGCTGGCCTCGAGGTCGGAGCCGATCCCGACGACGGCCCGGTCGTAGTCGTGCACCGACAGCTGGCGCAGCGATTCCTCGTCGGTGGTGTCGGCGACGGCGGCGTGGGTGAGGCGGTGCGAGACCTTCTGGACCACAGCCTCGTTCGAGTCGATGCCGAGCACTTCGGTGCCCTGCTCCATCAGTTCGAGGGCGAGGGACTTGCCGAATCGGCCCAGCCCCAGCACGACGACGACATCGGAGGATGGTTTCCTAGCCAATGAAGGGCCTTTCTTCGGGGAGTTCGTAGCGGCGGTCACGGTTCCGGGCGGCGAGGGCGCTGACCAGGGTGATGGACCCGATGCGGCCCAAGTACATCAGCGCGACCAGGATCAGCTGGCCCCAGGCGGGTACTTGCGCGGTGATGCCGGTGGACAGTCCGACGGTTGCGAACGCGGAGGTGACCTCGAACAGCAGCACGTTCAGGTCGAAGTCGGTGCCCGCGAGCAGGACGATCGTGGGGACCATCACCAGGGCGACGCCGATGAGCGCGACCGACAGGGCTTGGCGCTGCACCCGCGGGGCGATCCGGCGGTCGAAGATGACCACCGCGCGGTCACCGCGCACCTCGGCGACGATCGCGAACAGCAGTAGCGCGAAGGTGGTGACCTTGATGCCGCCGGCGGTGCCGCCGCTGCCGCCGCCGATGAACATCAGCACGTCCGTCACCAGCAGGGTCGCCGGATCCATCTGGGCGTAGTCGACGCTGTTGAAGCCGGCGGTGCGGGGCATGATGCCCTGGAACGCGGCCACCAGGAGCTTCGATCCGAGATCGTGGTCGCGCAGGGTGGAGCCCCACTCGAGTGCCAGCACCAGCACCGGACCGGCCACCAGCAGCACCGCGGTGACCGCCACGGTGAGCCGGGTGTGCAGGCTCCACCGGCCGGAGGTGGTGCCGCGGACCCGCCGCCCCACCTCGAAGAGCACCGGGAACCCGATGCCGCCGAGGATCACCGCGGCCAGCAACGGAAGGCAGATCCACGGGTCGTCGGCGAATCCGACGATGTTGTCGCTGTAGAGCGCGAAGCCGGCGTTGTTGAACGCCGAGATCGCATGGAACACCCCCAGCCACAGGGCCCGGCCGGGCGGCTCGTCGTAACCGAACGCGAACCTTACCGTCAGGCAGAGCGCGGTGACGACCTCGATGAGGATGCTGACCCGGACCACACCGACGACGACGCTGCGCACGTCCCCGAGCCCGGACGCCCGCACCTCGGCGGCGGCGTTGAGCCGGGCCCGCAGCCCGATCCGGTTCGCGAGCATCAACCCGACCAGCGAGGCCATCGTCATGATCCCAAACCCGCCGACCTGGATCAGACCCAGGATGACACCCTGACCGAACCCCGACCAGTGGGCGGGGGTGTCGACCACGATCAGCCCGGTCAGGCACATCGCCGACGTCGCCGTGAACAGCGCGTCGATGACACCGGTGTCCGTGCCCGGCTGGGTCGCCGCCGGCAGGAGCAGTAGCCCGGTGCCGACGACGATCGCCGTCGCGAAACCCAGGGCCACCACCCGCACCGGGGTCAGCGCCACCCGTCCCGCGGCACGCCGCAGCGCGGAAGCCGGCGACGCACCGGTGCGTGAAGTCACGAACAGGAGGGTAGACCCGGACGTCGCCGACGCCGTGCGCGGCTGCACGGTACGTCTCGCGGGTGCGACTCCTCCGGAGCGGCACGGGTCACCATTTCATCGACGGCCGACTCTCACGATCGACCGACGTTCGAACCACGAGTCCTGACCGGAGGGCCGGTCCGGCCCTTGTGCCCGTACTGATCGCGTGTTTAGGATACTGAGTATGCGTTCAAACGAGCGTTCTCGGGGGCCGCGTGCCGCGGCCCGTGACGGTGATCTGACGGCGGCGGCGCGGATCCGCGACGCGGCCATACTCCGGTTCAGCCGCGACGGGTTCGGGGTCAGCCTCCGCACGGTGGCCGAGGATGCCCAGATCAGCGGCGGGTTGATCCTGTATCACTTCGGGACCAAGGCGGGGCTGCGCCGCGCGTGCGACGAGTGGGTGCTCGCGGAGATCCGGGAGTCCAAGCGCGCGGTGCTGGGCACCGGTGAGACCGGGCCGTGGCTGGCGCAGCTCGGGCAGACCGACCACTTCGCGCCGCTGGCGATGTATGTGGCCCGCACCTTGCAGGCCGGCGGGGAGGCCGCCGCGGCGTTTTTCGATCACCTGGTCGACGACGCGGCCGGCTACCTCGAAGAGGGCGTACGCAGCGGTGTGATCACCCCGTCCCGGGACCCGTACGCGCGGGCGAGGTTTCTCACCGGTATGAGCGTGGGAACGGTGCTGCTGGAGATGTCGCTGCGCCCGCAGATGCTGCGCGACGGCGACTTCACCGGCTTCTTCCAGGCCATCGCGGACGCCACCACCGGGCCCGGCCTCGAGCTCTACACCCAAGGATTGCTCACCGATCGGCAGATGCTCGACGACTACCTGATGTATGTGACGGATCCGCCTGCCAGGACAGACGACGGCGATAGCGCCGCCGCCCAACCCTGACAACAGCAGATCCTCCCCACATCAGGAACCTCCATGAACACTGTCATCGAGGTCGAGAACCTCACGAAAACCTTCGGAACCGTCACCGCCCTCGACGAACTCGACCTGACCGTCGGCCGCGGAGAGGTCGCCGGCTTCCTCGGACCCAACGGCGCCGGCAAGACCACCACCATCCGAGTGCTGCTCGGGCTGCTGCGCGCCGACGCCGGAAGAGCGAGCGTCCTCGGACTGGACCCGTGGCGCGACACGGTCGAGCTCCATCAGCGGCTGGCCTACGTGCCCGGGGACGTCAGCCTGTGGCCGACCCTGACCGGCGGCGAGGTCATCGACCTGCTGTGCCGGCTGCGCGGCAACGTCGACCCCGCCCGGCGCACCGAACTCATCGACCGCTTCGAACTCGACCCCCGCAAGAAATGCCGCACCTACTCCAAGGGCAACCGGCAGAAGGTCGCCCTGATCGCCGGGTTGGCCACCGATGTGGAACTGCTCATCCTCGACGAGCCGACGTCGGGGCTGGACCCGCTGATGGAGCAGGTGTTCCAGCGGTGCATCGACGAGGTGAAACAGCAAGGCCGATCCGTCCTGCTGTCCAGTCACATCCTCGCCGAGGTCGAAAAGCTCTGCGACACCGTCACCATCATCCGGGACGGCCGAGCCGTGGAAACCGGAACCCTCGAGCAGCTGCGGCACCTGACCCGCTCGACGATCACCGCCGCCACCGACCGGGACGCCGCCCCGCTCGCCCAGCTGCCCGGCGTACACGAGCTGCGGATCGAACGGGGCCGCACCGTCTTCGAGGTGGACAACGCCCACCTCGACGAGGTGATCCGGGCTCTCGCCGAGTACGGGGTCCGCAGCCTCGAGAGCGCACCGCCCTCACTCGAGGAACTGTTCCTGCGCCACTACGGTGATTCCCGCGAGAGCGATCCGGTGGGGGGTGCGCGATGAGGGCACAGCGCGCCACCCCGGCCCTGCTGCGGCTGAACCTGCGGCGGGACCGGATCAAGCTGCCCGCCTGGGTGCTCGGCATCGCGGTGATGACGATGTACTTCGGCAACGCGCTGAAGCTGGCGTACCCCACCGAGCAGGACATCGCCAACGTCGCGTCCTTCGCCAACAGTCCCGCCGCGATCATGATGTCCGGCCCCGGCTACGGCATGGACAACCCCACCCTGGAGGCGTTCCTCGCCAATCAGTACGCCCTGTACCTGATGGTCGCCGCGGCATTGATGAACATCCTGCTGACCGTGCGCCACACCCGCCTCGAGGAGGAGGGCGGGCGCACCGAACTGATCCTCGCCGGGGTGGTCGGCCGAAACGCGCCGCTGACCGCGGCGATGCTCACCGCACTCGTCGCGAACACCGCCCTGGTCGTGGCCGGAACCCTGGCCCTGGCCGGCACCGGGTTCGACACCGCCGGCTCCCTGCTGCTCCTGACCGGGTTTGCCGCCCTCGGCCTGGTGTTCGCCGCGATCACGGCCCTGATGTGTCAGGTGACCGAACACGCGCGGGCCGCCACCGGGCTGGCCGCCGCGGTCCTCGGGGCCGCCTTCCTGATCCGCGGGATCGGGGACCTGACGGCCGAGCACGGCAGTGCCCTGTCCTGGCTGTCCCCGATCGCGTGGTCGCAGCAAACCCGGGTCTTCGTCGACCCCCGCTGGTGGCCACTGACCCTGTCGATCGGGTTCGCCGGTGCCGCGTTGGTCGGCGCCTACGTGCTCGTCGGCCGCCGGGACGTCGGCGCCGGCCTGGTGGCGCCGCGGCTCGGGGCTGCGGAAGCGTCTGCGGCACTGTCGCATCCGTTCACCATGGCGTTGCGGCTGCAGCGCGGCGCCATCATCGGCTGGGCGGTGGGACTGAGTGTGGCCGGGCTGTTCTACGGTGCGTTCACCGAATCGATCGCCGACGCGTTCGGGGACCTGCCCGACGACATTCTGGTGATCATGGGCGGCGCCACCGGCAACCTCGTCGACGGCTACCTCGGTCTGATGGGCTTCACGATGGCCTTCCTCGTCTCCTGCTTCGCGATCGTGTCCGTCCGCCGCCTGCACAGCGAGGAACAGGCCGGGCGCGCCGACCCGGTGTTGGCCACGAAAACCAGCCGGGCAGGGTGGATGGGATCGGGTGTGGCCGCCGCCGCGGCCAGCTCGATCGTGCTGCTCGGCCTCTCCGGCGCCGCCACCGGTCTCGGCGCGGCGTTGGTGACCGGGGACCCCGGGTACGTCGTGACACTCAAGCTCGCCTACCTCGCGCACACCCCGGCGGTTCTGGTCGTGGCCGCGGTCGCCGCGCTGCTGTTCGGTCTGGCGCCGAGGGCGTTCGGTGCGGTGTGGATTCTGCCGGTGTTCGGGTACCTGATCGGCACCTTCGGCCCCATCCTGCAACTACCGGACTGGCTCGGCGATCTCTCACCGCTGGGCCACATTCCGCAGATGCCGTTGGAATCTTTCACCGCCACGCCGGTGATTGCTCTTCTGCTGGTCGCCGCGACAGCGGTCGCCGGGGGGCTCGCGGCCTTCCGCCGCCGTGACATCACCGCCACCTGAGTGGGCGTCACCCGACATCCGACTCGACCAACCGCGTCAGTGCCCCGGGAAATTCGCGCAGGGTCAGGTGGCCGCAGCGCGGCAGTACCTGCACATCCGCCGCGAGCAGCGCACGGACCGGGCCGCGTAGACGGCCCGGCGGAAAGAGCGTGTCCTGCTCGCCGGTGGCGACGATGATTGGGACACCCCGCGCCCACCGGCGGAGGTCTCGGGCGGGCAGGGGCCGCGGCAGGGTGCCGAGAAACCGGTACTGCGTTGCCATGCTGAACCAGTCGATCACATTGTCATCGGGCATGAACCGGGGTGCACTCAGATATGTCAGGATGCGGTCGCTGTTGGTCCGCGGGGTATGCATATGCAGCAGGGATGCGGCACGAAGTTTCGTCAGCTCGAACGACCGCTTCACCGGGACGATGCCGGCGGGGTTGAGCAGGACGAGGCCGGTGATCCGCTCGCTCGGAGTGCAGGCGAGCGCGATCCCGGCACCCAGCGAATGCCCGGCGAGGATCACCGGTTCGTCGGTGAGTTGCGGGAGCATTTCGTCGAGCCATCGCCCGTAGGCGTGAAGCCGGCGCCGGCGCGGCCGCCTGGCGGTGCTCAGGCCGGGTTCACCGGGTAGGTCCGGCACGAACACTCGGTGCGTTCTCGCCACTGCGCCGACGGCGGCGAGGACGGTCGCGGCGCTGAGCCCGGCCCCGGCCAGTACCACCACCGGAGGCCGTCCCGTGGCCTTGCCGGTGGAGACGACCATGGTCGACCCGAGGGTCGTCTCGAAGTGGTCGAGACTGTGCGGAACATCCCACGCCTGCAGGAGGGTTCGGCACCGGCGTCGCGCCGCAATCCTGACGCCAGGACCGCGGGAGCGGGCCGGGATGAGGTGCGCGGAATCCTTCACCGGCGCGCCCACCGCGACGACGAACGAAACGGCCGGGATGGGGCCGCCATCAGCTGGTGTCCGCGCCGGTAATGCCCCGACGGATCTCTCCCGGGCTGTGCTCGGGACGGGTGAGGTCACGGTGCCCGGTCGAGTGCAGTTGCCAGGGCACACTGGTCACCATCACCCCCGGCTCGAACAGCAGCCGACCCTTCAGACGCAGCGAACTCTGGTTGTGCAGCAGGTTTTCCCACCACCGCCCGACGACGTACTCGGGAATGTAGACACTGACCACGTCCCGGGGGCTGGTGCGGCGGATGCGTTTGACGTAGTCGACGACGGGCCGGGTGATTTCGCGGTAGGGGGACTCGATCACGGTGAGCGGGATGCTCGCGTTGTGGTCGTCCCACTCCTTGTGCAGCAGACGGGTATCGGAGTCGTCCACGTTCACGGTCAGGGCGACGATCGTGTCCGGCCGGGTCGCGCGGGCGAACATGATCGCCCGATTGGTGGCCTTGTGCCAACCGGAGACCAGCACGATGGCGTGGACCCGGCTCGGCAGGGTGTCCTCGTCCTCGTCGGCCTCGAGTTCGGCCCGCACGGCCGCGTAGTGGCGATGGATTCCGTGCATGAGCAGGCACAGGACGGGGATGGCGATGACGACCAGGTAGGCGCCGTGGGTGAACTTGGTGACCATGACGACCACGAGGACGATGCCGGTGAACGAGGCACCGAACGCGTTGATCCCGCGCGCGCGGTGGATCCGGCGACGATCCGCGGGTGCCACTGAGTCGGTGAGCACGCGGTTCCAGTGCCGCACCATCCCGGCCTGACACAACGTGAACGAGGTGAACACCCCCACGATGTAGAGCTGAATCAGGCGGGTCGCCGATCCGTCGAACGCGTAGATCAGGGTGCCGGCGACCACCGCCAGCAAGATGATGCCGTTCGAGTACGCCAGCCGGTCGCCGCGAGTGTGCAGCTGGCGGGGCAGGTACCGGTGTTGCGCGAGGATCGAACTCAACAGCGGGAACCCGTTGTAGGCGGTGTTCGCGGCCAGGATCAGGATCAGCGCGGTGGTCGCCTGCATGTAGAAGAACATGATGCTGTCGTTACCGAACACCGCGGCGGCGATCTGGGCGATCACGGTGCGCTGCGGATCCGTCGTACAGTCGCCGGCGAAGCCGATCAGATCGCAGGTGTTCTCGGTCACCCGGGTGTGCGCGATCAGGGCCAGCGCGGTCACCCCGGTGAACATGGTGATCGAGATGGCCCCCATCGCCGCCATCGTCCGGGCGGCGTTGAGGGCCTTGGGCTTACGAAACGCGGGCACACCATTGGAAATGGCTTCGACACCGGTCAGCGCGGTACACCCGGAGGAGAACGCGCGAAGCACCAGAAACGCCACCGCCAGAGTGTTGAGGCCGACCTGTTCGGCGTGGATCTGGTAGTTCGCGCTTTCCGCCTGCGGCGGATCACCGAGCAGCGCGCGCACGAGCCCGATCGCGATCATCACCATCACCCCGGCGACGAACGCGTAGGTCGGGGCGGCGAACGCGCGGCCCGATTCGCGGATGCCGCGCAGATTCATCGCCGTGAGCAGCACGATGAACCCGATACAGAGGGCAACCCGGTGCGCATTGAGATCGGGGATCGCGGAGATGATGTTGTCCACCCCTGCCGCGACGGACACCGCGACGGTCATGACGTAGTCGACCAGCAACGCGGCCGCGACGACCAGCCCGGCCAGGGCGCCCAGGTTCTCGGAGACCACTTCGTAGGATCCGCCGCCGCTGGGATAGGCGCGCACCACCTGCCGGTAGGACAGCACGACCACGGCGAGCAGTACCACGACCGCGCCGGCGATCCACGGCGCCATGTACAGGTAGGTCAGCCCGCCGAGGGTCAGGATCAACAGGATTTCCTGCGTCGCATACGCCACCGAGGACAGCGGATCGCTGGCGAAGACGGGCAGCGCAATCCGTTTCGGGAGCAGGGTGTGCCCGAGCCGGTCACTGCGCTGCGGGCGCCCCAGAACGACCCGCTTGAGCAACGATGTTGTTGATGCCACAACGATTCAGCCTAGATTCGTGCAGGCACCGGTGGCGGTGTCACCGCGTAGGGATCGCGTAAAGAATCCGCCCCGTAGCGTACGGAAGCCGTCAACGCCGCTCCCCGATCCCGTCGGCGCGGTCGTATCGTCCGCGGTATGCGTGATCCGGACGTCTACGCAGGTTCCGCCGAATGCAGAGGTCGGTACTCCCGATCAGATCTGCGCGCGATAGTTGACCACCAGTTCACGGTGGAGGTGCTCGATGCCCTCTCACAGGGATCACAGACGGTTGCCTCCCTCGGCGCGAACCTCGAGTTGAGGCGACGCACCCTCATGGCGCCCCTGCGGATCCTGGCCGCACACGGGCTGGTGGCCAGCGATCACACCGGCAGCTGGGATACCGCCGTAAGGCACGCCACCACGTATCGTCTGACCGACCGCGGCCGGCGAACGGCGGACCTGCTGTCCTCGTTCTGGGTGTGGGCATCGTTGTACGAGCCCGATGATTCCGACGGGAACTGACTTCGATGCCAACAGCATCACCGACTAGCGAGAACCTCGAGATCGGTGGACGACTGCACCTCGGTGGTTCGGCCCGCCCCGATGAGAGCATCGCCTCCCACACGAGCATGCCCAACGCGGCGTGGGTGAAGACGTCACCCACTGGTGGATGATGACCAGGTGAGCAGCGACAACCGCGACGGTGAGCACACGGCCGGAGAGACCGGGCGCGGAGAACTCCGCATCTATCTCGGCGCGGCCCCGGGCGTCGGCAAGACGTACGCGATGCTCGGTGAGGCGCACCGCCGCCGCGAACGAGGCTGCGACGTCGTGGTGGCCGTGGTGGAAACCTACGGCCGCGAGCACACCACAGCCCAGCTCGGCGACCTCGAGGTGATCGCCCCCAAGATCATCGACTACCGCGGGACGCGGGGCGCCGAACTCGACGTGGACGCGGTGCTGGCCCGGCGCCCCGCCCTGGTGCTGGTGGACGAACTCGCCCACACCAACACACCGGGCAGCGCCAACGACAACCGCTGGCAGGACGTCGAGCAACTCCTCGCCACCGGAATCGATGTCCTCACCACGCTCAACATCCAGCACCTCGAGAGCCTGAGCGATGTGGTCCACCACATCACGGGCGTGACCCAGCCGGAGACCGTCCCCGACGAGATCGTGCGCGCGGCGGCGCAGGTCGAGCTGGTGGACATCACCCCGGAAGCGTTGCGGCGCAGACTATCCCACGGAAACATCTACACCCCCGACAAGGTCGACGCGGCGCTGGGTAATTACTTCCGGCAGGGCAACCTCACCGCACTGCGGGAGCTCGCCCTGCTGTGGGTGGCCGACCAGGTAGATGCCGCCCTGGCGAAATACCGGGCGGCGAACCGGATCACCGACACGTGGGAAGCCCGCGAACGGGTGGTGGTCGCGGTGACGGGTGGACCCGAATCGGAAACGTTGGTGCGGCGGGCGAGCCGCATCGCGTCGCGGTCGAGTGCCGAGCTGATCGTGGTGCACGTGGTGCGCGGTGACGGCCGGGCCGGGGTGTCCGCACCGGAAATGGGGAAGGTGCGGGCCCTCGCCGCGAGCCTCGGGGCGAGTGTGCACAGCGTGGTCGGGGACGACGTACCGGCGACGCTGCTCGACTTCGCCCGGGCGGCCAACGCCACCCAGTTGGTGCTCGGGACGTCGCGGCGATCGCGGTGGGCGCGGATCGTCGACGAGGGAGTCGGTGTGCGCGTCGTGCAGCAATCCGGGTCCATCGACGTGCATTTGGTGACGCACGAGGAGGCCGGCCGCCCGCGGCGGGTGCCGCCGGTCGGGTCGCGGGCGCGGACGGTGACGGCGTGGCTCGCGGCCGTGCTCGTCCCCGGTGCCGCGGCCGTCGTGATGAGTCTGGTGGACCGCTGGTTCGGGATCGGCGGCGAAGGCGCCTTGTTCTTCATCGTCGTCCTCGTCGTGTCCTTGCTCGGCGGGGTCGCCCCCGCGGCCCTGTCCGCCCTCGTCTCGGGCCTGCTCCTCAACTACTTCTTCACCCCACCGGTGCACAGCTTCACGATCGCCGAGCCGGACAACTTCATCATCACGGTGGTGCTGCTGGTGGTGGCCGTCGCTGTTGCGGTGCTGGTCGATTCGGCCGCCCAGCGCACGCGGGAGGCCCGCAGGGCATCGCAGGAAGCGGAACTGCTGGCACTGTTCGCCGGGTCGGTGCTCCGCGGCGCGGACCTGGCAGCACTGCTCGAGAAGGTCCGCGAGACCTACGGTCAGGATTCGGTGAGCATGCTCTCGCAGGACGATGGCCTGATCAGCTCGGTGGGGCCGAATCCGGCGACGAGGACCGACGACGCGGACACCGTGTGTGCAGTGACCGAGGGCGAGTACGCACTCGCCCTGCGCGGCCCCGAGGTGCACGCGCGGGACCGGAGAGTACTGCTCGCGGTGGCGAACCAGGCGGTGGGACTGATTCGGCAGAGCGCACTCGCCCAGGAAGCCGGCGAAGCGCGGACCCTCGCGGAGGCCGACCGACTGAGGCGATCCCTGCTGTCCGCGGTCAGTCACGACCTGCGCACACCACTGGCCGCCGTCAAGGCGGCGGCGTCCAGCCTGCGCAGCGACGACGTCGACTTCTCCCCGGAAGACACCGCCGAACTGCTGGCCACCATCGAGGAATCGGCCGATGCGCTGACCGCGCTGGTGGGCAACCTGCTCGATTCCTCCCGGCTCGCGGCCGGAGTGGTGACGCCCACCCTGCGGCCGGTGTACCTCGACGAGGTCGTCCACGAGGCACTGGTGGGACTGGGCATCGGCGGGCGGACCGGAACCCGAGTCCGCGAAGGTGTACAGGTGGACGTCGGTGCGGTTGCCGCCATGGCCGACCCGGGCCTGCTCGAGCGGGTGATCGCGAACCTCGTCGACAACGCCCTCCGCTACGGCGGAGACTCCCTGGTTCGTGTGGGCGCCGGGGCGGTGGGCGAGCGGACCCTGATCACCGTGGCCGACACCGGGCCGGGAATACCGCGAGGACAAGCGGAACGGATGTTCGCGCCGTTCCAACGATCCGGCGACCGGGACACCACCACCGGGGTAGGGCTCGGCCTGTCGGTCGTGCGGGGGTTCGTCGAGGCGATGGGCGGCAGCATTTCCGCCACCGACACCCCCGGCGGCGGACTCACCATGATCGTCGAGCTGGCAGGTGCGGACACCCGGCCGGCATGACCCGGGTACTCGTCGTCGATGGACCACAGATCCTTCGTGCCCTCAGGAATCAATCTGAGTCCGCAAGCCTTCGGACAGTTCAGCCTGGTCAGGCCCCGCTCCACAGGATTCGTCCGGCCCGCCGGATACGGGCGCCCGCCGTGGTCGGTGCCGTGGGATAGATCCGTGCGGCGAGTGCCCGTTTGATGCGGCGATTCATCGATACCGCCTCGACGGTGAAACCGCCGTCGCGGACCGGTGTCTCGGGCAGGTCGGCGGCATTCAGCATGTGCCAGTTCGATCCCGCCTCGATCAGCGAGCGATGTTTGGTGGGGTAGTAGTCGCTGCGGCCAGCGAGGGTGAGGCCGCTGGCGCCGATGGCCGCAGCGACCAGGTGCGGATGGAAGCGGGTGCTGCGACCGGTCGGTGCCTGCCCGGCGCCCCGCGTGGTGGGGGTATCCGCAATCGCTTCCACATGTGCGCGCGCAGCGGCGCCCCTAGAATGGGACGAAACGGACAGTCCTTCGTTGAATGGATGTGTCCGTGCCGATCGGGCCGCTGCGAGGTGCGCGGGCCGAGGGAGGTGAGTATGCAACCGTCCGAGCGTGTGCTGTCCCGCCGCGCGTCGGTGTCGGTGGTGGTGCTGCTGGCCTTCGTGGCGTTGCTGGTGATCGGGCCGCGGCTGGTGGCGGTGTATGTCGATTGGCTGTGGTTCGGGGAGGTCGGGTACCGGTCGGTGTGGGGCACCGTCCTGGTGACCCGGTTGATCCTGTTCGTCGTGGTGACGCTCGTCGTGGCCGGACTGATGTTCGCGGTGCTGGTGTGGGCGTATCGGTCGCGTCCACTGTTCGCGGCCGCGGTGTCGGAGAAGGACCCGATCGAGGAGTACCGGACGGTGGTGATGAGCCGGCCCCGGTGGTTCGGCATCGGTGTTCCGCTGCTGGTCGCCGTGCCGTTCGGATTGAGCGCGCAGGCGAACTGGGCCACGGTGCAGCTGTTTCTGCGCGGCGGTGATTTCGGGACGACGGACGCGGAGTTCGGTCACGACATCGGCTTCTACGTATTCGACCTGCCGTTCTACCGGTTGGTGCTGACCTGGCTGTTCGTGGCGACGTTCCTGGCGTTCGTGCTGAGCCTGGCAACGCATTACCTGTTCGGTGGGCTGCGGCTGTCCTTCAAGAACAAGACCCAGAACCAGGAGGACACCGGGGACCGGGACAAGCCTCGGGGCCGGGACGAGCCCGGGGCGGATGTGAGTGCGCTGACCCCGGCGGCACGGATTCAGCTCGCGGTCCTGGCCGGGTCGTTCATCGCCCTCAAGGCCGTCGCGTACTGGTTGGATCGGTATGCGTTGCTGTGGGGCAGCCGGAAGGAACCCACCTTCACCGGTGCCGGATTCACCGACATCAACGCCGTACTCCCGGCACGGTTGATCCTGTTCGCCATCGCGATCATCTGCGCGTGCGCGTTCTTCGCCGCGATCTGGGTGCGGGATCTGCGGATCCCGGCGATGGCCGCCGCCCTGCTGGTGCTGTCCTCGATCCTGGTCGGCGGTGTGTTCCCGGCGCTGATGGAACAGTTCTCGGTCCGCCCGAACGCCGCCGACCGGGAAAGCCCCTACATCGAACGCAACATCGACGCCACCCGGCTGGCCTACGGAATCGGCGCCGACCGGGTCGAATACCGGGACTATCCCGGGGTGGGTACCCGGCCGCCGCGGGAGGTTCCCGCCGACGTCACCACCATCGCCAACGCCCGGTTGCTGGACCCGAATGTGCTCTCCCGCACCTTTACCCAGCAGCAGCAACTGAAGAACTTCTATGGTTTCACCACCCTGGACATCGACCGCTACAGCATCGACGGTGAACTCGCCGACTACATCGTCGCGGCGCGTGAGCTGTCCCCGAACAGCCTGAGCGGCAATCAAACCCAGTGGATCAACCGGCATCTGGTCTACACGCACGGCAACGGTTTCATTGCGGCGCCGGCGAACCGGGTCAATGCCGCGGTGCGGGACGCTTCCGGGCAGAGCAGCAGCAGTGACAGCGGCTACCCGATCTACACCGTCAGCGACATCGCCTCCCAGGCCGTCGGAAACCAGATCATCCCGGTCGACCAGCCGCGCATCTACTTCGGTGAGGTGATCGCGCAGTCCGACAGCCCGGACTACGTCATCGTCGGCGCGGGGGCGGGCGCCACCCCGCGCGAGTACGACACCGACACCGCCACCTACACCTATACCGGCTCCGGTGGGGTGCCGATCGGGAGATGGATCAACCGGTTGGCGTTCGCCGCCCAGTACGCCGAGCGCAACATCCTGTTCTCCGGCGCCATCGGGCCGGAGTCGAAGATTATCTTCAACCGCCACCCGGCCACCCGGGTCGAGCACGTCGCCCCGTGGCTGACCACCGACAACAACCCGTATCCGGCGGTCGTGGACGGTCGGATCACCTGGATCGTCGACGCCTACACCACCGTCGAGCACTACCCCTACTCGCAATCCGGGGCCCTGAGCGAACCGGTCGTCACGGACCCCGACACCGGACGGACACTGCCCCGGGAGCAAGTCTCCTACGTCCGGAATTCGGTCAAGGCCACCGTCGACGCCTACGACGGCACCGTCACCTTGTATCAGGTCGATCAGGACGATCCGGTCCTGACCGCGTGGATGAGCGTGTTCCCGGGCACCGTCCGGCCCGACGAGGCGATCTCCGACGATCTGCGCGCCCATTTCCGCTACCCCGAGGACCTGTTCCGGATCCAGCGTGAACGTCTGGCCAAGTACCACGTCAACGAACCGCGGGAGTTCTTCACCAACAACGCGTTCTGGTCCGTCCCGTCCGATCCGACCACCGACACCAGCGGCCAGCAACCCCCGTACTACATCCTGGTCGGCGACGCCGGCACCGCGCAGCCGTCGTTCCGGCTCGCCAGCGCCATGGTCGGGTTCAACCGCGAATTCCTCTCCGCCTACCTCTCGGTGCACTCCGATCCCGACAACTACGGCAGGATCGAGGTGCTGCAGCTGCCGACGGACACCCTCACGCAGGGGCCGCAGCAGATCCAGAACTCGATGATCTCCGACACCCGGGTGGCCTCGGAGCGCACCCTGTTGGAGCGGTCGAACCGAATCCACTACGGCAACCTGCTGACCTTGCCGATCGCCGACGGCGGCGTCCTGTACGTCGAGCCCTTGTTCACCGAACGGTTGTCGACCGCCGCCGACGGATCGACGTTCCCACAGCTGGCGCGCGTGCTGGTCAGCTACCGCGAACCCGGCACCGGCGGGGTCCGGGTCGGTTACGCCCCCACCCTCGCCGAAGCCCTCGACCAGGTCTTCGGCGCCGGCGCTGGACACGTCGCGACCGCACCCGGCGGCGACGCGGCCACCGCACCACCACCCCCCGCGCCGGAGACCGCTCCGCCACCGGGCGGAGCGCCGCCCACCGCACCGGCGTCGCCGGGCTCCGACGAGCTGACCGCGGCCGTCCTCGAACTCAACGCCGCCCTGGGGAGCCTGCGCGAGGCCCAGCACACCGGCGATTTCACCACCTACGGCGCAGCCCTCGACCGTCTCCAACGCGCGATCGACGGCTACCTGGCCGCCGGAGGAAGCCTGAACTGACGCTCCACCGGTTGGCCCAGCAGTGGTGGGGATACGCAGTGTGCCCGCAACGCCGTACACCGAACCTGCTGGCGGTTGATCGTGTGCCGAACCCCGTCGCGGCGGACAATGAGCTCATGTCGTCGACCGCTCGGGTGGGATGGGGTCACGTGTGGTGGACTTGCATGATTTCGCGCTGATCGCGGTGATCCTGGCCATCGCCGCAGCCGCCGGGTTGGTGGCCACCCGGCTTCGGCAGCCGCTGATCGTCGCGTTCATCGGGGTCGGGGTGTTGGTCGGGCCGACCGGTACCGGCTGGGTGGTCGCCGACAGCACCATCGAGCTCCTCGCCCGGATGGGGATCGCGATTCTGCTCTTCCTCGTCGGGTTGCGGCTCGACATGCACCTGATCCGAACCACCGGACCGGTCGCCCTCATCACCGGTCTCGGACAGGTCCTGTTCACCGCGGTGATCGGGTATCTCCTCGCGGTCGGCTTCGACATGGATACCGTCGCCGCCCTGTACGTTGCTCTGGCCCTGACATTTTCGTCCACGATCATCATCGTCAAACTGCTCTCCGACACTCGGGAGCTCGAACAGATCCACGGCCGCATCGCGGTCGGCCTCCTGATCGTTCAGGACATCATCGTGGTGTTGGTGATGATCGCGATCAACGCGTTCGGTCAGCGCACCGACGACACCATGACCGTGAGCATCGTGCTGGTCGTTGCCAAAGGTCTCGGCCTGATGGCGGGTATCGCCCTCCTGATGAAGTTCGTGCTGCCGTGGCTGCTGAACCAAGTGGCCCGGTCGCAGGAACTGCTCGTGCTGTTCGGGGTGGCCTACGCAGTCTCGGTCGCCGCCGTGACCGAGACACTCGGATTCAGTTCGGAAGTCGGGGCGTTCGTCGCGGGGGTGTCGCTCGCGGCCACCCCCTACCGTGACGCACTCGGCGCTCGGCTGGTGAGCCTGCGCGATTTTCTGCTGCTGTTCTTCTTCCTCGATCTGGGCGCCGGACTGGACTTCGCGGACGCGGCCGGGCACCTCTCGGAGGCGGTGATCTTCTCGCTGTTCGTGCTCGTCGGCAAACCGCTGATCGTCGTGGTGATCATGTCCGCGATGCGGTACCCGGTCCGCATCGGTTTCGCCACGGGACTTCCACTCGCACAGATCTCGGAGTTCTCCCTGATCCTCGCCGCGTTGGGCCTGAGCCTCGGGCACATCACCAACGCCACCGTCAGCCTGATCACCGTGATCGGGCTCGTCACGATCGGCGGCTCGACCTACCTGATCCTGTACTCGCACCGGATCTACCGCCGGATCGAACGCTGGCTACGGGTGCTCGAGTGGACCGGAAGTCGGCGGGCCGAGCCGGCAGAGGCCGACCGTGCCGTCTACGCCATCCTCTACGGCCTCGGCAGATTCGGCCGCCACGTCGCCGATCAGCTCAGCGCGGCCGGCCACCGGGTGCTGGCGGTCGATTTCGATCCCCATCGGCTCGCTGCGAACAACCGCGAGGGGATCACGGCGGTGTTCGGCAGCGCCGAAGATCTGCACTTTCTCGAGTCACTGCCCCTGGCGCAGGCCCGGTTCGTCATCAGCACCATCCCCCTGCTCGACGTCAACATGGCGCTGCTTCACGGTCTTCGTCATCACGGATATCAGGGGCATGTCGTGGTGACAGCGCATACGCCGCACGACGCGGATCAACTGCGGTATGCGGGAGCGGAATTCATTCTCGAACCCTTCTCCCTCGCGGCGGAAGCGGCATCGGAGGTGTTCACCCGGCTCGCGGGAAACGAGGACGGCGGCGACACGCATCCCGGCACCGAGGCCGGTGACCGGAGACCGAAGGATCCGGATCAGTCCCCGACGTGAGGTGCACTCACGACACGATGTCGCGGCCGTCGTTGTGTTGGTAGACGTCGGGAATGCCGTCGCCATCGGCGTCGACGGTTTCCTGTTCGGCGATGAGCCGGTAGGCGCGGTTGCGGATCCGCAGCACCGCGGCGGCGACGACGGCGGCGACCACCGAGCCACAGAGCACGCCGATCTTGACGTGATCGTCGGCCGCGCTGGCCTGGCCGTAGGCGAGTTCCCCGATCAGCAGGGACACGGTGAACCCGATGCCGGCGAGAATCGCGACCCCGAGGACGTCGATCCAGCGCAGCCCGGCATCGAGGGTGGCCCGGGTGAACCGGGACAGCAGGTAGGTGGTGCCGAAGATCCCGCAGGTCTTGCCGACGATCAGGCCGGCGATGATGCCGACCGCGATCGGATCGGACAGGGCGTCGGTCAGGCCGGTCAGCCCGCCGATGGTGACGCCGGCGGCGAAGAACGCGAACACCGGGACCGCGAACCCGGCCGAGATCGGGCGGATCCGGTGTTCGAAGTGCTCGGCCAACCCCGGTCCGGCGTCCGGTCCGCCGGCGGCGCGGCTGCGCAGGACCGGGACGGCGAAGCCGAGCAGCACGCCGGCGACGGTGGCGTGCACCCCGGAGGCGTGGACCAACGCCCAGGTCAGCGCGGCGAGGGGAAGCAGCAGCCACCACGACCGGATCCGCCGCTGCACCGCAATGGTGAACGCTGCCAACGGAATCAGCGCCGCCAGCAGCGGCAACACCGACAACTTGTCGGTGTAGAAGACCGCGATGATGGTGATCGCGAGCAGGTCGTCGACGACCGCGAGGGTCAGCAGGAAGGTGCGCAGCGTCGACGGGAGGTGGGTGTTGATCACCGCCAGCACGGCGAGGGCGAAGGCGATGTCGGTGGCGGTGGGGATCGCCCACCCCTGCAGAGCATCACCGCCGGTGCGGGCGTTGACCGCCACGAACACTACTGCGGGTGCGGCCATGCCGCCGACCGCGGCGGCGATCGGCAGCGCCGCCCGCCGCGGGTCACGCAGGTCCCCGGCGACGAACTCGCGTTTGAGTTCGAGGCCGACGACGAAGAAGAAGATCGCCAGCAATCCGTCCGCCGCCCAGGTTCCGATCGACAGATTCAGGTGCAGCGCTTCGGGACCGATCGTGAAGTCGCGCAGCGCATCGTATCCGCTCGACCAGGGGGAATTGGCCCACACCATCGCAGCGACGGTCGCCAGAAGCAGCAGGGCACCGCCGACGGTTTCCTTACGGAGGATCTCGGTGATGCGGGAGGCTTCGGCCCAGGATCCACGCGGGAACAGGGGTGTGGCCGTCGGGCGGGTATTCACACGGCTTCCTTCTGATTGTTCGGAGCGGAGGTGATCAGCTCGGCGACCGTGCCGGGTGCCTCACGTAACGCCAGGTGCCCGCACCGGGGAAGGGTGCGGACCTCGACACCGAGCAGCGATCGCACCCGTCGGCGCAGACGATCCGGGCTGACAAGCCGGTCGTGCTCACCCGTGGCGACGACGACCGGTGTTCCGGACCAGCGGTGTACCAGCCGGGCGGGCAGACGCCGGGGCAACCGGCCCGGGAAGCAGTGCTCGGCGACCATGCTGTACCAGGAGACCAGTCCCATGTCCGGGGTGAACCGCGGCGACATCAGATACGACAGGAGTTGTTCGCTGTTGCCGAGGGTGGCGTCGAGCCGCCACTTCGTACGCAACCAGGTCAGCTCCCGGGTGTGCCGCATCGCGACGAGGCCCGCCGGGCTGACCAGGACCAGCTTCGCGACATGATCGGAGGGTGTGGATGCGAGGGCGATTCCGGCGCCGAGGGAATGGCCGACCAGGATCACCGGCTCGCTGCACAGTTGCGGGAGCAACTCGTCGAGCCAGTGACCATACGCAGGAAGCAGCTGCCGGTACCGGTGCGGGCGCCGCGACGAGCTCAGACCCGGTTCGCCGGGGATGTCCGGGACCAGGACGCGGTGCTGTTCCCGCAGGGCGCACACGGTGGCCAGACTCGTCGCCGCGTTCAGATCGGCCCCGGGCAGCAGCACCACCGGTGGCAGCCCGGTGCTCGTGCCCGCCGACAGCACGGTGGTCACGCCCAGGGAGGTGTCGAACCGGTGCAGTGCGTGGGGGACGTGCCAGTGCTCGAGCCGGTCCCGGCAGGCCCGGCGCACCGGAACACTGTCCGCGGTCTCGTGGTAGATGCCATGTGTGGCAAGGGGAACGTATTTCATCGCGCTCACCGCGCCACGGCCGGCGACGCACCCAGGATGCGACGGCTGACGGGCAGAAGTAAAGGTGTGGTGCACATGATGCGGTCCTCGTCCGGTCGATAGCGAGCGAAATTCTTTTGCCGACCAGACTTCCCGGCGCACCATCTTCACCCTATCGCGGCGGCGCCCGAATTCCCCAACTGGGCTACCCGCTAATCAGCGGCCGCACCCCACTGCGTGAACGGCCGGGTGATCATGGTGACCAGCGCGGCGGCCGCCACCACCACCAGCAGCGCCGGCAGAAGCTGCCGCCCGGTCCGGGTCAGGATCTGCGCCACCGGAAGCCGAATGTGCGCGTCGCTGCGCCGCAGCAACATTCCGGTGAAGAACCCCCGACCGCGGTGACGAACACCTTCCACTGCCCGCGCCCCAGCGGCAGCGGCAGCGGCGCGAGGATCGGTCTGACCGCGAAGGTCACACCGATCGCCGCCCCGGACCGCTCAACAGCTGGTCGCCGCCGCCTTCGGGGCGGCTGAGACCGAGCCCTGGGATGCGTCGCTCATCACGCTGCCCGACACCGGGACGCTGTGCGGGACTTCCTGGCACGTCTGGTGCCGCACCACCGGGCAGCGATTCTCGCCGATGCGCTGGCCGACCGCGGGCCCCTGCCGCTGCCGTTGACCAAACGCGAAGCACTCATACTCGCCCGACGCGCATCGTGACCGCCTCATGCGACGGAATCATGACGATGACGTGCTGTCACGAAAGGGATCGGTTTGCGGTACTGGCGCCTCTATCCCCTGCTCAGCATCGCCGCCGCAGTGAGCGTGGGGCCGCCGGCCTTCCTGCTGGCGCGGCGACTCCAACTCGCTGCGAGCCGATCCAGCTCGTTCCCGGCGCCGCGCGCCGGTGCCAGACTCGCGCAGATGACTGACATCGACACGCTGCCGCCCGACCTTTCCAGGTTCGTCGGCCGTGCCCGTGAACTCCGAGAGATCGCCGTCCTCGTGGTCCCGGGGAGGTTCGTCACGTTGCTCGGCCGGGTAGGGTGCGGCAAGACACGTCTCGCAGCGCCCGCGGTGATCGAACGCTGGCGCCGGGCCGGAAGGTAGATCCTGACATGCCACGCGGTTTCGCCGATCTCAAACACGAGGTCTTCGCGCGCCACTCCAACCCATGGAGTGCCTGGACTCGCTGGCTGAGCACCCCTCTTGTGCTCGTTCCTCTGTGGACACGGCGGTGGAGCCATGCCGCGATCGTCGGTGCCTGGATGGCCGCCAACCCCGTGATCTTCCCGAAACCGGCGGACGAGCAGGCTTGGTCCACCCGGGCGGTGCTCGGCGAAGAACTCTGGATCACCGAGCGGCCACGCGACACCGCGATGGCGGTAAACGCGGCGGCCACGCTGGCCGGCATCACCGCACTGATCGCCGCCCGGCGACGCCGCGCCGCACCGGCAGCCGGTGCCACCGCGGTCATGATGGCGCTGCTACTGGTCTACTGGCGGCTTATGGCCGGCTACTACAGCCGACACCGGGGCGCCAACACCGGCTGAGCCCCGAATACGAGTCGGCTTCCCGTCGTCGTATCCGACGTGGACGATCCGGACGAGGGCAGGCTGCTGATGTAGACCCGATAGCCGCCGCGGCGCCGACGAGTCCGAACGCAACCGACTCGGGAGCGCGTGCGACCGGATCTCACCACCGAACGCGCTGTCACCGCCACCTGGGTGCTCACAGGCCATGCGGTCCACCGCACGCTCGTGCGCGAGCACGGCTGGACGCGCCCCGAGTACGCCAACCGGATCCAGGCGCACGACGATGGCCGAGCTCCTCAGGGATACCTCGAAGGAGGCATGACGGGCGGTGTCCTGACAATCGGCCGTTGATTGTGCCGCGTCTCGGGCTGCACGCCAGGCTGTCCCGGAAGCCGAACGGCGGATTCTGGCGGTCATCGCAACAGCAGTCGTTCCATCTCTTCGATGGGTGTGCGAAATTCTAGCCGTTTCCGGGGGCGCTCATTGAGTTGCCGTGAGACCCACTCCAGGTCCGCTTTCGAGTGCACACTCAGGTCCGAACCTTTGGGGAAGTACTGACGGAGAATGCCGTTCGTATTCTCGTTGGTCCCGCGCTGCCAGGGTGCGTGTGGATCACAGAAGTAGATGTCGATGCCGGTGGCCGCGCTGACGCTCTTCCAGTCCCGCATCTCCGAACCCTGGTCCCACGTCAGGGTCCGGCGCAGGCTCGTGGGCAGCGTCTCGAGCTGTTCGGTCAACGCGGGCGCGGTCTGCTCGGGCTTGTATCCGTCGGGCAGATGAACGAGCATGACGGTGCCGGTCGAACGTTCGACGAGTGTGCCGATCGCGCTCAGATTCCGTTTGCCGACAATGAGGTCACCCTCCCAATGTCCCGGTACTGCACGGTCTTTCACGTCTTTGGGGCGGTCCGCAATGTTGGCCATGTCGGGGATCCGATTCTTGCGCTGGCCGGCTTTCCGACTAGGTCGGCGCAGCCCACGTCCGGTCCGCAGCGATCGGGTGAGGGTGTGTTCGAGTCCGCCGCGGGAGGGTTGGTAGAGCGATTGGTAGATGGTCTCGGTGCTCACCCGCATCTGTGGATCGTCGGGGAAATCGAGTCGGAGTCGGCCCGCGATCTGCTCGGGTGAATGGCGCTCGGTCAGGGATTTCTCCACTGTCTCACGTAGCGACGGATTGGTGGCGAGCTTGGACGGTTTGGGCCGCGAGGCCCGATGGTAGGCGGCTGCGTGCGCCGATCTGGCTCGGTACCGCCCGGACGGCTCACGGTTCCGGGCGATCTCGCGTGAGATCGTCGACGGACTCCGGTTCAGGGCTTTCGCGATGTCACGAAGCGTGTGACCTGCGGCGATGCCGATGGCGATCTCTTCCCGTTCCGCGAACGTCAAACAACGGCCCTTGAGGTTGCGGCCACGCCGGGGACGCACCCCACCGCATGCCGCAAGCCACCGAGCGCCCTGTTTGCGATACGAGCCGGCCGCCTCGGCCGCGCCCGTGATGAACTCACCCGCCGCCATCCCCGACCAGAACGTCTGAAAGATCTCCGGAACCATCCGATGAGAATATTTCGCCATGTGCAACACCCTTTGATCAGTGGTGTTGCGATCACCGCACGAACCCAAGGAACCCACATCGGTGCGTTCCGATTGTCGTCCCATGACTGAACCTCGCTGAACTGCGAAGTCCCGTAGAGGTGGTCCGGTGAAGAATCCCGAACTGGGGCGTCAAACGGTGCAGAAACGTGGTCTCATCCCCGACGAGTATCGGAGTCTGCGAGCAGCTCGCGGATTCCACACGTAACTCGTGGAATCCCTCAGTTATGAGCAGTCCGCGGACCAGTGCGATGGAACGGCTGATCGATACCGCGGTATCTGGATTCGCCTCGGATCGATTGCCAAGAGCGTCGGCTAGGGTGGGGGTCTACGGTCAGGTTCGAACCCTGGCTACAAGCCAGCCACTGGCCATCGGTCAATTTCACCCAGGCGAACAATTCCGCGTGCATGGTTCCCTCGACCCGGAGACCACCAGCGAGCACTCGCAGTGGCAGTCGATCGGGGCGTTGGGCATGTTTGGCAAGCGGGAGAGCACGATTCATCTCGACAATCACCGGACGAGGCGGGACGCAGCGGCGCAATGTCGGGGTGGCCGGCCATGGCTCGCACCAAGCTTCGAAATCAGGGAGCCCGCTCACAGCGCTTCCCGCAACGGCTGCAGAGAGGCGGTCAGCTCTTCGGCGTGCTCACTCCACCCCACCACCCCCTTGCTGACCCCCAAGTCCACTCTGGAAGTCCTAGGGCGGAATCCCCGGCCACTGACCTCCACATCGAGGCGAACACCCTTCACGCGGCCGTGCCCCTCGCCCAGGCCGTCATAGCCACACACCCGCGAGTCGATCCGGACGTCGGCACCGTCCCACCGTCCTTCGGTCACCACCAGCACCGACCCCCTATTGCGTGCACGCGCGACTACAGCCCGGGCGCGACTGGGGGTCACCGCCATTCCGCCGAGCCCAAGGACCACCAGGTCCATCCCGTCGAGCAGGACCGCCGCGACGTCGACCGAATCGGCGCCGGCCTCCGGAATCAACGCGCACTTCGTCAGGTCAGCACCCATTTCCACAGCGGAAAGCAGACCGAATTGCGGTAGCCCGATAACCGCGGCGTGACCGCCGGACCCGGTTACTTCCGCGACCAAGCTCACCAAAACCGAGCGGGCACCAGTAACCGAGACAACCGAGCCGCGCGGAAGGCCACCTCTGGGCAACAGTTTCGCGAAGGCTGGAGCCACAGGAAGCAGTCGGAGGATCGATTCCGCGCTCGCCGCCGCCGGTTTCGACGCGGGAACCGCCAAAGACATCGGGGTGGCCGGCTCAACAGACCGACCCGGGATCGCCGCCATCTGACGGCGCAGCTCCTCCACACGATCGGCCTTCGGCAACGTCCGCAATGTGAAATCAGTACTGGTGGAGGAGTGTGCCGTCATAGAACCGATCTCCTACCGCGTTGCACCTACCCCGACCCGGGTAGTCGAACATGCGTTCGATTCTAACACCGACGAAATCCGTCTACCTGACCTCCGCGAGAAATGGACCATCTGCGCAGGTCAACGCGTCTGAAGTCTGGAATGCTCGAACGGCAAGGACCCTGCCCCGAGGACTCGTCGAAGTGTGACCGTGTTCCGTCAGGGCGCTGCGTCTGACCGGTCACCCTCTCCGACCCATAGTCCTCACTGGACCTCGCAGGGAGTTTCCTGATACTCCCAGTACTGTCATCTGGTCCGTACCGGAGAACTCAAGGAGTGGAAACCGTGGCACGCAAGGTCGTAGTGGAGCTGGTCGACGACATTGACGGCACCGTCTTCGGTGAGAACGGCGAAAGCATCAGCTACGCAGTCGACGGCGTCGAGTACGTGATCGACCTGAAGAACGAGCACGCGAAGGAACTCCGCGAGACCTTCGAGTACTACATCGCCCACTCCACACGAGTCGGCGGCCGCAAACACCGCGCCGACCGGCAGGTGAACCCCGTTGTCGCGAAGCGGCCGCGGGGAGAAACGAAGAAGATCCGCGACTGGGCGATCGAGCAGGGGTACGAACTGTCCTCCCGCGGCCGCATCCCCGCCGAGATCGCACAGGCCTTCCACGACGCCCATTGACGGCCTTACACAGCATCGGCGCGATCAGCCGCAAAGGCCCGGTTGTGCGCCCATTTCCGCCGCTTCGACGACCTTTGCCGGTTCGCCCAACCGAGGGTATGGCTCGATCAGACGTCGCCGATCTGCTCGGCCACTCGGCGGCATGACACCCTGTTCCACGAGACTTCAGCCCGCCGACGTCGGAAGGATCCGCGCCACACCATGACAATCTGGATTCTCTGGCTCGGCGCCGTGCTGGTCGTCGCTGGCTCAGTCGCCCAGATCACACATCGGGCCTCGGCTGCCCGGGCCCTCTGGCTGCTCGCTGTGTTCGCCTTCGCGGTGGCTGTCGTCGGGGCGGTGATCGCGTCCGAGTTCTCACTGCCCCTGCTGCTGACCGTCGTTGTCGCGATCGTGGCGACTGTCGCCCTGACCGTGGCCACCGGTGAACCGAAGAAATCCATGACGTCGAGAAGGGGTGCGGAATGATCACAGCGGTCTGCGCCATGGTCCTCGGTGCACTGCTCGGGGGATCGGACCTGGCTGATCGGTGGCGCACAGTCCAGTCGGAGCGGGCGCGTGTCGCCGAGATCGCCGCCAGTCTCGACCGCTTCCAGTGGTTGGTCCTCGAGGACCTCGCCGAGGCGCGTCACCGGTTCCTGCACCGGGATCGCAGGCAGGGGAACGAGGAGGTCCGGGTGTTCATCGCGGCCCGCGAGCGCGCCACGAAGGTCGGTGTCCCTGACGAGTTGGCGGTGTACCGCCTGGCCGACCAGATCATCCGAGAACGGGACAAACAAGCCCATGCCCGCTGATCCCGGCAGCGTCCACGCCGACTCCGACCGCGCGCTGCCACACCTGGCCACCGATGACTTCACGGCAGATTCGCCCACCATCACGGCGGTGGCCCGCACCGGAACGGACATCAGGCTGCAGATCCACACGTCCATCGCATCGTTCGTAGCCCCGGCCGCGGCGTGGTTCCCCGCGGCTACCGGGTTCACTGTCACCGTCATCGTGCACACCGTCGACGCGCACACGGGCGAGCCCCGGCATCTGCCGGCCACCGAGCCCGCTGAATGGGCTCGGACGATCTTCTCAACCGTCGACGCCGCGCAAGGGTACTTTCTCGGCGCCGTCGACCCAGCCACCGGTGTCCACCGGGACGGTCAGCTCGCCTATCGCCTCTACCTCGACAGCAACCGGCGGGCGATTCTCGTGCCCCCTCAAGTAGTCACCTGCCCGCACTACCCGCTCCCCGCCCTCGACGGCAGAGCCGAGGGAACCATCGATATCGATACCACCACCTGACCAGCTGAGCGCCGCCCACACAGGCGGCGCCGGGTGGACACAATATTTCCAATATGGGCGACGGGCAGTCCGGATGCTGAGCCCGACTATCACGCACAGCCAGAGAAGGTTTCAGAATGCCGCGCTTCTACACCGTCGATCGAAGAGGAACCCTTCATGAGGGACTGTCGCTCGAGCTCACCCGGTACGACGACGTAGAACCGACAGCGCTGCAACAGCACCTTGACGTCCTATTTCCCAATGGCGTTGCTGCGCACGGTGAAATCAACTTCGTCAACGCGGCCGCTCAGTTTCAAGTCACGGACCATCTGATCGAGCTGATCTGGGAAAACGTCCGTCGTGCACACTTTCCGACCGCACCCTCTCGTTTCGAATCCGCATTCGCAGTGGACACACTCGACGAAGCCCGTGCCTTCCGAACTGCCTTCGATCCGACTGAAGCAGCCAAGATCTGGCTCGTGGAGACCGATAGCGACGGATTCCGGGCCAACATGGAGCTGCTCCGCGCCCCCGGCACCGCTCTGATGACGTCGTATCACTCCCATTGCTATTGGTCCCAGCAAAGCCCGGACCACGAAGTACCCGTGACATGGGAGGTCCTCCTGACTCCACCCATCCGCGTTATTGGCCCTGCGGAGTAGACGCCAATTTGGCGGCTCGACGGCGAGCGGAGCGGACTATTCGGCAAAGAGATGCGCGGTCAGTCGCGAGACGAGTTCTTCCCGTGTGTCCTCGTCACCGGGGTGCGAGTAGACAGGGTTGATCGGGCGACCGGTGTCGATCAGGTCCTCACGGGCAGTCTTGACGGCCTCCGCACACTCGCGGAGGGCTTCGACGAACTCAGCCACGAACGAGGCGTCCGTGGCTGGCGACGCGTCCATGGCGGCGTCGGAGAGGGCTTCGAGGTAGCGGACGGTCTGTTCGAGGAGATCACGCATGGGATGACCGTAGCGTAAACGGAATAGGCCGTGTCACCGATGAATTGGGTTGTGCGGTGCCAGCGGCGCCTCTGGCTCCGCTGAATCATAGCGAACTGATTCCGAATTGGGCGTGTCATGGCGTGTCGTGTCGGTCGGGGCTGAGGAGCCGGACGGATTGCGCCCTTGTGTGCGAAGTACATGGCCGTGGCGGTCATCGGCGGCGCTTCGGGTGGTGTTTGCGGCGCTCGGCCGCGGTCAGTCCACCCCAGATCCCGAACCGCTCATCGTGGGCGAGTGCCTCGGCTAGGCAGGCCTCGCGAACTTCGCAGTTCGCGCACACCCGTTTCGCGGGGCGCCCGTCTTCGCCTGTCTCGGGGAAGAAAGCTTCTGGATCGGTGACTCGGCACAGTGCGAAGTCGCGCCACTCCGGCGCGGTCGCTGTTGGCGTTGGCAGCCGTGTATGGGTCTCGATTGTCATCTCGCTCCTCGCTCCTCGCTCTTTCGCAACTGGTGCCTGGTGCCTGGTGCC
This sequence comes from Rhodococcus sp. 4CII, assembly GCF_014256275.1. NCBI lineage: Bacteria > Bacillati > Actinomycetota > Actinomycetes > Mycobacteriales > Nocardiaceae > Rhodococcus > Rhodococcus sp. 4CII. The sequence goes on along the minus strand of NZ_JACCFE010000004.1, from coordinate 88,982 downwards.
TGGTGGAGCGAACGGTAGCGCCGGACCTGGACAGCTCCACACGAACTCGCACCGGGACACCCACAAAGGTTCCAGCGAACGAATCCGGGCCAGTCCGATTGGGTCATCTGTCATATCCGTGGTGTCCCTCTCCGACGAAATGGGGGTTGTTGTCACTAGGAGAAAGATCCGCGGCATACGTGGTGAGTGACATCGCGTAATGGAACGTGCTCGACGAAATCCCAACACTCGTCAGGACAGGTGGAGACGCCGGTTTGGCCTAGATCTCTGCCGGTTCACAGTCCATGTCAACCCATTCCGCGACGCCCACGACAGGACACCGGTCCCACACCGCTACGCTCGGAGGCGTCGTCCGCGCCACAACCGGGGACGCGCACATGGAGGCTGACCATGACCCTGTTCGCAGGGCGTCCGGTCAGCCAGGGGAGAAAAGGGGAAATGAACGATGGTTATCCGCCGAACCGCGATTGCGGCCGTGACTGCCTGCACCGCACTGGGACTGGGACTGGCCCTGTCCGGATGTGGCGGCGGCGACGAACAGGCCGCTCCCACTAGTCAGACCGCTACGTCCGCAGCAATCACCATCATTGAATCTACGACCCCGACCGCGGCAACCAACCAGACCACGATCTCGTCGTCGGATGGCTCGGACACCATCGGCGGAACCGCCCAGATCATTACCGGCGCCGACGTCACCGCCCGCATCGAGGTGAAAGAACCCCAGCTGATCGAAAAGACCTCCATGGGAGAGCCGCGGATACTGCTTTTCCCGATCGTGCTCGATGTCGACTCCGGGACCCTGAACGCGACATCGACCAACTGGAAGGTCCGCACACTCAGCGGACAGACCATCACCGGCAGTGATTCCTGGGGCAACATTCCCACCGCGATCGGGAACAACGCCCTCGACGGCCACGCCGAGGGGCTCGTCCTGTTCCCCGGAATCGGAGACAAGCTGACCGACGACGTGTCGATCACCGAGGTTGCGCTCTATCCTCCGAACGAGTCGAAAACCCCACTCGCTCGCTGGACGCTGCCCGAACCAGTCGCTGTGCCCGACCTCCCGCGCTCCGAATAGTCGGCGAACCGCCGCACCACGCGGCGGCTCACCGAGGTAGGTGGAGTTGACGCATTCGGGTCGGGTGCATGTACGGCGGCCGCAGGCCGGCCAACCCGAAGCCGGCCGATTCCGGTTCGAGTCGATCGGGCAGACAGGCCGGTGGTGTGGTGCGCCCGAGAGTGCCGTCGCTATGCAGGTGCGCCGCCGCCCACCGGTCGGCGGCGGGGCAGTGTTCGAACTCCCACCGCAGGACCCTGCCCTCACCATGGGCCCGTTTCTTTCCGATGACATCCAGGCCACCCAGGATCGTGGCGACGGCGTCGAGATCTCCGACTCCGCGCCAGGTGACCGTGCGGGTGTTGGTGATCATCAGGGGCATGTAGCGAGCCCGGTAGCGGCCCTGCCGATCCGAGATCACCGCCGGCAGCGTGTGACTGAGTTGCTCGAGCCCGCGGTGATCGGCCCGCGACGCCCAGTGCCGCACCACGGGATCACCGGCCGGGTCCTCGGGGAACGAGCACGTCGCACACCAATGCCAGTCCTCGCCGGCGAGCTCGCATCGCGCCAGTGGCAGCTCGAGGTCGGGCGGGGCGCACTCGGGTGTCAGCGCCGGCACATACTCGCCTCGGTCGAGTGCCGCGGCCTTGTGATCGGCCCACAGTTCGGCGGCGAGGATCCCGTCGAGACTGATTCCCCACGGCGTCGCGTGCGCCAGTCCCAACGACAGGTGCGCCCGGACAACGAACGGTGCCATCTCCTCCGTGCCCGTCATGTCAGCCAGCACAATGCTTCGATGACCTCATCGCGCAGTGGTGCGAGCTCGACGCGCCAGTCCACTGACTGCGGGTCCGGGCCGGCCAACACCACCCGATCCGATTCGGCGCGGACCCGCCCGTGACCTATCGCGCTGCGCCCTCCGAGGAATCCGTCACGCGCGAATCTGCCCCACACATCGGTGAAGAACGAGATTTCGAGAGGGGTGGCCCGGTCCAGCCGCAAGAAGGTTTCGAAACGGGTTCCCGCAGGGAGTGTTTCGACCTCGAATCGCATCAGCATCGACGAGCCGGCATCTTTGCCGGCTCCGCCCCCCGCGGAGGATTCGGGGAACGTCCGGGTGTCGGTGTCGTCGAATCGGCTGTAGCTCTCCAGGGAGACCAACTCGAACTGACTTATCAACCGGCCGTCATACGCCCGGGTCATGATCGTCTCGGTCTCACGCACCCGCGGGATGACCTTGCCCACCTTCAGGCAGCCATCGATCGGTGGCTGACCTCCGCCGTTGCCGCCGAACACCCCGATCGGGGGAACCAGCTCCCGCAGTCGCTGCCGCCGGCGACCGGTCAGACCGTCGCCGGTGACCTTCGTCAAAGAGCCACCGTTGCGTAGCGCGTGCGCGGCCGAGAGCGGGATCTGCTGTTCGTAGCCGATGACATCGCGGAACAGCTCGTCGGCGATCCTGCGCAACCCGCCGCGCAGGGAGTTCCCGGACACGATCGGCACTAGCACCGGCCTTCCGTCCGGCTGGATCACCGGCTCGCGCCGGAACAGTGTCGTCGTCGTTCCGGAGTCCTCCCCCTTCTGGGAGATCGAGGACAGCGCGGTCAGCTCGACATCCCAGCGCACCGTCGCCCTCATCATTTCTTCCTTCCCGAAGTGCGAGCGGCGGCCACAGCTTCGGCGACGATCCGCGTGCGCAACACGTACGACGTGGGACGCTCACGCAGCAACGTCAGCACCGGCTCGGACTCCTCACGCAGCAACGTCGCCAGTTCCAGCCGTTGGTCGGTGTTCGTCGGTTCCGAGTCGAGGGACCGTGAGACCACCGACCACCACCGGTCGAGATCGCCGCCACCGATATAGGTGGCGACCCGAACACGGTTCGGCAGGTGCTGGGTCCAGTACGTTTCCCGCCGCCGACCAACCCATCCCGAATCCCAGTCGATCCCGTAGTGCAGCAACAACAGGAGGCGTTCTGCTGTCGACGCCGGACCCTCGAGCGGCGGCAGCCCCGCCGGTGCGGCCGCGAGCCATCGATCGGTCGGGCTGGTCATTTCGTTCCCTTCGCACTCGCCGACACGGTGGCTCGCAGCGCGAGCTCCCACCACTGCCCGACCTGGCGGTACGGGGCGAGACGGTCCCAGTCCGCGAAGACCGCCGGCCACCGCCTGGGGGCGATCGTGGCGAGCACCGGATACGGGGCCGCAGGCTCGGCGAGCATCCGGGCACCGAACCCCAGCGCCCGCAGTCGGCGCATCGCTGTCACCGCCGCGACATCACGCGCAGTCCACGGCAGGCACGTGTCCTCGACCGCAATCCCGCCCCACCGCGCGTGCGGCAGGATGTGCTTTCGGCCGGGCCGCAAGGGCACCACCACGGCGGTATCCGGATCGAGTGGCCGCGACAAAATCCGTTCGAGATCCGCCGCGGTCACTGCCCTCATTGCTGGTCGTGTGGTGACCACATGCATGCTTCTGCGCAGATCCGGGTGCCGGTAGGCCCAGGCGCAGGACGCGCACAGCCCACCCTCCGCGGGCGCTTTCCACGAATCGAAACCCGTGAACGTTCGGGAGACCACCTTGGTCACCGCCTCCACCGGAACCGGGGACGCCGCGCATCTCGCACACCGGCCCACCCTCGCCAGCTCGACTACCTCGCGCGTCTTCGACGACGCGAACGCCGCGGCGACGACGTCCTGCCGGCCGGCCACCTCGCACAGTTTCCCCACACCAACACTCCTCACATGCCCAAGCGACTTCAAACGCCCCACGCATGGAGGAAGATCCACCGGGCGGACACTGTGTGACAGAAGCTGCGAGATCTCGATACCGACCGGACACCGTGAAGGAGGACGTGTGGCGGGCAAGCCCGAACCCGACGGCCTGGACCTGAACACTCTCCGGGCACTGCGCCGGCCTCGCCGCGACCTCGCAACCCTCATCGGGCGCATCGAGCAACACCTCGACGACCATGACGGATACCTCGCCTTCTCCGGCGGCAAGGACTCACTCGTCGCACTCCACCTCACCCTGCAGATCGAACCGAACATCCCCGTCGTGTTCTTCGACTCCGGCCTCGAGTACCCCGAGACCTACACCTACATCACCGCACTCGCCGACACCTGGAACCTGAACCTCGAACCCCACCGCGCCGACCCACCACTGCTAACCGTCCTCACGCAGTCCGGCGAATGGGACCACCAACAGCCCACCCGGGCCACGAGCCAGAAACTGCGCGACATCCTCATCGGTGCACCCTCTCGTGCAGCGCACGCGGCACACGGGCCAGGAGAAATCTGGGGCGTACGAACCGACGAATCCCCGAAAGGGACCGGCCGCTGGTCGCTCTACTACAACGCACTCAGCAGCCACGTCACACGCGACTGCGACGGCTGCTGCACCAACACCACCGAGCAACGCCGACACCACGGTGGCCTCATCGACCGAGCCGACGGAACACATGTCTTCGGGCCCATATGGGACTGGAGCGTCGATGAGATCTGGGCCTACATCGCCCACCACCAGCTACCGGTGAACCCCGTCTACGACAAACTCCGCCAACTCGGCACACCCGAACAACACCTACGGGTCTCCCACATGATCGACGGCGCCTTCCTCGAACACGGTCGCATCACCCGCCTACGACGCGGATGGCCGGCACTCTTCGAAGAACTCGCCCAAATCCTCCCCCGGATCCGCGAGTTCGTCTGACACCTCCGCTTTACATGCGGTGAGACTTCGACCGCTGCAGCGGCGACAGGGATGGGAATCGTCGAGACAAGACACTTCCGAAGGCTTCGCCGGCTGGGCCACCCCATGCCGGCCTGGTCAATCCTCTAACGGTGTGAACCCTGCTGGCCAGATAGTCGTGTCGTCGTAGCGTGCCTTGTCCTGGGTTGTGCCGAGGTCTGCGCCGGTGAGGTCTGCGTCGGTGAAGTCGGTACGAGTCAAGTTGGCACCCCTGAGGTCGGCGCCCGTCAGATCGGCGAATGTTAGGTCCGCGTCGGTCAGATCTGCATCAACCAACTCTGCTTCGGCGAGGTTGGTCGCCATCAGCTCCGCACCAACGAGAGTTGCGTCGGAGAGGTCGGTGCCCCTGAGGTGGGCTCCAGTCAAGTCAGCGTTCTGGAGGAAAGCCCGGCTCAGATCCGCGCCATCGAGTTCCACCTCGATAAGCATGGCCCCACTTAGCTGTGTCTTGATAAGTTTCGTGTCGGTGAGGTCGGCATTGTTCAGATTCGCACCGGTCATGTGTGCACCGGATAACTGTGCGAGGTACAAATTTGCCCCGCTTAGGTCGACCTCGTACATATTGCAGGACGTAAGGTCCGCGTTCCGCAATGTCGCGTCTCGGAGGAACCCCAACCTTAGATCCGCATTGCGGAGGTTCGCATCGGTGAGGTCTGCGGACTTCAGGTTGATCCCATGAAGGTTGGCGTGTGCCAGGTTTACCCCAATCAGACTGGCATTTACCAGGTCTGCCTCCGACAAGTCGACTCTCGCTAAGTCAGCCCCGTCGAGCCGAACATGTGGTCGCGATCCGACTCCACTGGACACCAGAGACGTCCCAGCCTGCCCTCGTAAGATATCGACAATCGACGACCGAACCGCCCGTTCCTCCACTTCAGACTGAGTTGGCGGTTGAGGCTCTTGATCGGCCCGACTTGTCTGCCTCACTAATTGTCGGTTCGACCGGAGGTAGGAGCACAGGAGATCTACGCAAACTTGCTGCTCCGAGCGCGCTCTAAGGCTTTGATCGCTGGCAACGCCGAATCGAATCCAGTCATCAGCGAGCGCAGCAATCGCATACGCACCCGCTTCGCGGATCGCCGGATGGTTATCGGCGAGCTGGGCCGCTGCAGTGGTGTATCGATCTCGGAGGTCTGACTCGCGGTCGCGCTCCGCATTCTCCCTGTGGTGCTGCGCATCCAGCCGCCGACCCTTTTGGCCATCTGGAAGGCCAGGTACCCCGCGCTAATGGCGCCGATTCCAGCGAATGCGGTGGCAACGGGCTGCGCGGCGATGTCCCAGAACAGCGGACTCCCGAGAGCCGGAACCAGCAGACTCGCACCGTATCCGAGTGCGAGACCACCGGCGCCTGCGCTGGTGGCGGCGACACCCCGACCGCTCCAGTTGATTCGTTTCATGCGCAGCTAGCGCACGTGCGCCGCGAACTGGCCCTGACCTTGAATGGCCTGGTAGAAGTCCGGCTTCCGATTAAGTGCCTTGAAGTCGTCCTTAAGAGCTCTCCCCAACGCCTTCTCATCGCTGGCATCATCCGTCCAGAACACGCGAGCCCGCTTGGTGTCGATGAGCACAGAGTCTGCGTCGACGGCATCCTCGTACCGACCGCGAAGCTCTTCGCCATCCCGATAGGTAATGTCCTCCAACATCTCTAGGTAGATGAAGTTCGGCTCGGGGACGGCCGGGTCAAGGAACTGGTGGGGCTGGGCGTAAACCATCAACCCAAAATCCCGGAATCCCATGATCGCAGCTAAGGTACCTCGGCGACCGCCAGGATTAATGTCGCTGTCCTTGGACATCCTGGCGTTCTTCTCCCGGAGATGGGGGCACACCATCGCGGAATACAGAATGCATGAGTAGTGGAGGGGTCCACTGGGATCTTGCGCACGCTCACGCTCGTGCTGGCGCATGTGCGCAGCGTCAGCTTGTGCGAAGGCTCGGTAGACCGTGGTCCCCTTGGGCATCGGGTATCCGCACACAGCACACGCGCGGCGCATACCCAGGGCAACTTTCCGGGAAGTGCTGACCTTGCTCAGAATAGGCTTGCCATCCTGCCAACCAGCTTCTGCAGGAACCACAAAGCCGCGCTCGTCACGGGGCAGATCCTCGATCCACGGCGCAGGGGTAGGAAGTTCGCGACTCACGGCAGCCCTTTCGATTTTTAAAGTTGCTCGAGTCAGTATGTCGTCTGCGCTGAGTAACGATTGACCATGCTCCCTCCTTTCACAGTTCGGTATTCGGCTGCACCTGCTCAGTGACCAGATCATCAATCGGATCCCCCCGTCAGGGATCCGTGAGCTGGGGGTCCCCGAGCAGCAGCACCGACTCCCCCACCTCATCGACGGCGGCCACCTCGACCGGCGGCCGTCTCACCTGGTTTCGCCGCGGATGGCCCACCCTCTTCGAGCAACTCGCCGACACCCTGGCCGACGGACGCCGTGCCTTACGGGATGATCACCGGCTCGCGTGCGCGCGCGAGGCAAATGCCGTCCTTGACGACATAGCACTCGACATAGTGTTGGCCAGCATAGAGTGTGCTCTCCTGTTTACGGTGCTGGCCTGCGTCCTTCGTGATCTCCCCGCGCAGAGCCCTTTCCGACTCCGCTTCGGCGCCGTGGTTACGGACCTTCCAATAGATATCGAACGGGGCGGGAACGTTGGTGCCGGACACAGCGAAGTAGAGATCGCGCTGCTTGGGGACGTGGCCAGCTCGCTGCTGCAGTGCGCGTCTCTGCGCCCGATTGATGTTCCGCGGCGGGGACACCTCACAAATGATCTCAATCGAGTAGGTCTCCCGGACCGGAAACAGCTCTTCGATGAACTGCTCATTCGGTGCCCGTTGATCGCTGCTGACCGGCCCGAGTGTGGGGGGTGACGAAGACACGGCAGCCGAGGCGGTCGTCGCGGTCGCAACCGAATCTGGGAAGGAGGGCCCGAACACCTTTCGCCACGCCTCGATGCTTTCCGCCACGGATTCGGTCTCGTAAGCGGCACGGATCTTCGGCGCCAGGGCGTGGATCTTGTCGCGGAACGCCACGAACTGGGGGTCGGTCCAGCGCTCGTTGAAATTAGTTTGCGGACAGCTCGGGTCAACGATCGTCGGCCTACTCCACTGCGCTTGCAGCCACCTGTCGAGATCGTCCACGAGGTGGAGGAGCGTCGTGGGAACGTCCTTGTAGTAGTTCGGGTCGTACTGACGCCATCCCTCGGCGATGTTGCCGATCATCGTTGTCAGCAACACAGACTTGAGGCTGAACACGCCCTGGTGGTCTCGGAGGTACTTGAGAAGGCGGATGACCTTGCGGAGGTTGCCGTTGGTCAGCTTGTCCTTCTCTTGGATCCATCCGGAGTATCCGAGTGGGTTGGTGTCCTCGAACTCGTTCGTTTTGCGGTTGATGATGACTTCGCGGCCTGAAGCGAGGACAACGTAGGGGACGATGTCGATGTGGCAGTCGTTCGCGTAGGTGACACATACGCAACGGGTTTTCTGCTTGCTCATCGAGCCGTAGACGCTGTGACCGGAGAGCGCTGACCAGACCGCATTCGCATAGCGGCGCGGATTATCGTTCCATGCGGTGTCCTCGCTGACCTGGACGAGGAAGTCCGCGTCGAACTCGAGGCCCGACGACGGCCTGATGATTGTTTTGTGGGCCCACGACCCTTGCGGGATCGTGTCGAGGACGCGGCCGTCGAGTGCTGCTGACGTTTTCAGGGCGTCGGTGATGCTGCCCACCCGTGAGTCGAGGTATCCGAGCCGGCTCGCGTTGATGTTCACCGTTTCGGTGAGGAACCTGCCGAAGTACTTGGTCAGCTTCATCGCTCCCCCACTCGGATCGCCTCGACGTAGTCCCCGCTGTCTGTGCGGTCGTAGAGCTGGACCGATGGATGTACCTCGGGAGCGAAAACGCGTCCGAGGGCGACGCCGGCAGACAGGGGGATTGCCGCGAAGAGGTGCAGTAGCCTCACGTGCTTGTGCCCGGTCTCGAGTTCGGCCAGGAACTTCCTGAGAGTAAGAGAAAATGCGGCTAGCGCACCCGGACCCGCGAGAACGTCCGTGTGAGCTGTGCCCACGATCGTTATCTCCGATAGCGGAAGTCCCCGCACCGCCACGGGAAGCTCGTCGTGCTTGATCGTGCCACTGACATTGACGATCAGAACAGCCTCGCTCTCCGCCGGAGTCGGATCAGCGATCGTGGTGGTGAATGTGGCTGTCGCGTCCGGGTTTGGCCACTTCCAGTCCTCGGTGCTGCGGTGCCGTTGATAGATGTCGACCGGCACGGTGTCATCGATCTGTGCGCCGAGGTACACCAGCAAGGGCAACCGCGCGAAGGCGAAGACGCTCAAATGGACTACTTCTTCGGTGGTGAGCGCATCAGCCACTTTGTTCTTGATGACCTTGTCGATTGCTGCGCATGCGCTTGCGTAGTAGTGCGGTTCCGGCCCCTCTTCCCCGGGGATGTTGCGTAGGTCGATCTCGATCGCATTGCGGGTCGAGAGGTCAAACCGCGGCATGCGACCGGCAGTGGCCATGACCGCAGCCGCCGCGGCGTCGCGGCCGACATCGACCGGCCTGCCGCGGAGATTGCCGATCATCCGGAGCGGCGTGGTGCGGTCGTATTCACCGAAGCTCGTTGCAAGGTGCACCCGATCCTCGTGCCTGCGCTTGAGTTCACGGAGGAAGTCCGGGGTGAAGGCATCCCGCGAGCCCATTTTGTCGATCTCGCTGTGCTCGTCGTCGCAGAGGAGCATCAGGTTGTCGGCTTTGTCCCGATCGTCAGCACTCAGGTCCTCGTCGAGACCGCGGGGGGATTTCTCGCTCTCCGTCTGCCCAATGATGTGGGCAGCTTCGCCGAACGTCAGCTCCCGTGCGGCGAGCTGTCCCTCGAGGAGATATCGGCGGCAGATCTGGCATCGGCCCCCGGACCGGACCCACAACTTGAATCTCTCAGGATCGGGAATCTTAGGTCGGCTTGGCAACGACTCACTCCTCTTCGGTCCGGTGGACGATTCTGCGGACCGAAGGCACGGTGTACAGAGTTACGCTCCAGCAATCATACCGACGGCAGGCGACACTACCCGGAGCCCCGCACCGAAACCACCCTGGTGAGTAAGTGGTGGCGCCGTGCGGACCTTGAAGCGGCGATCGAGGTTGGGAACCGCCCGCGAGCCTCGACCCGCACCTGTAAATTTGGGATGCGGGTCGGACTCATCGATTCGCTTCTGCGAAATGGGAGACGCCTCGGAGACGCCGCCAACGGACTGACGGGAGTCGACTGTTGCCGCCGGGTCTGCGAGCGCGACGTCGACGTCCTGGCTCCGGTCAGCTGCAAGCCACCAGATACTTGCTGCGTCGCCCCTCAGCTGAGTCCTGACTGTGAGTCGTCGCGGAGCGATCCCTGACCGGTTGCCATCTAGTCGGCTCTGAATCGAGCCGTGTCAGGCTTACGTCTTCTATGGCCACAACGCGTCTGGACGGAGTTTGGTGAGGTCCGCGGGGTACTGCGCCGTTCACCTCTCCCATCAGTTCACGGGTTCAGGCGGCGCGTACGGGTCGGGAATGCCCGGCTTGATTGATGGCTCGAGCATGAGCGTCTTCAGAAAGGCGCCGATTCCCACAGAGATCAGGACCAGGTGTGGGGAAGTCGACCTGATGCTCCTCGCGCGGATCCCCTCGAGAGACAAGCTGGCTTCTGTTCGAGATCGCTGATTCTGAGCCTTCCAGGGACGTGCGCCCAGACCCATCGGCTCGACCAGATCGGAAGGATGCGAGGCCGCTGGCATCGTACGGTGCCAGCGGCCTCCCGTGACTTCGCGTATAGCGCTATCTGATCGAGGTAGCAGGCGCCTGGCCACGTACCGGGTCGGTATGGGCTAACTTTCGGCGCATCAACTTGCCTGACGAGGTCGTCGGCAGGCTGTCGACGAAAATGACGTCGCGGGGCCTCTTGTATGCGGCGAGCCGGTCGCAGCAGTAATTCAAGACGTCGCTGACGTCGAGGTTGACGCCCGGGGCGGGAACGGCGTAGGCGATTGCGATCTCTCCCTTGACCGGGTCGCCTCGTCTGCCTACCGCGACCATGGCCACGCCTGGATGCGCTCCGACGACGCGTTCTATCTCCGCCGGATCAACTCCGGTCCTGCGTCCTCGACCGCCAGGTCAGTCACCGTCATCGTGCACCCCGTCGACGCGGCGACGGGCCAGCCACGCTATCTGCCGCCCGCGGAAGCCCGCCGAGTGGGCGCGCGCGATCTTCTCGACCGTCGACGGCCGCACCTGTAGCTAGATCACCCTACGCGCATGCAGAAAGGACACGCCCAATCGCGTCCTTCTCTGCTTGGGCGACCCAGAGTTGATATGCAGCCTTGACCTCGACCTGCTTTGCAACGTAAACGCACCGGAAGCTCTTGTTGGGCGGAAGCCAGGTCGCGGCGTCACCATCGCTTTTTTGCTGGTTCGCCGGGCCGTCCGCGGCGAGGAGATTCCGGGGATCGTTGGCCAGGTTGCGGCGGGTGGTGTCGTCGAGCTGTTGGGCGCCTTTCTGCCAGGCGTCGGAGAGCGCGACGACGTGATCGATCTGCACCGAGCTCGAGGTGTCCTTGCCGCGGGTGAACGCGATGGTCTTGCCGGTATATGGGTCGTTGAGGGTGCCGGTGAGGATCACGTAGTTCTTGGTGCTGTCCTTGTAGGTTCGGTCGATGAGGTCGCGGCCAAGGATGTCGTTGCGGGTGTCGCACCCGTTGTGTCCGCCTGCGACGGTGACGTCATCGGACCATGCCTGGCCGAATTCGTCTCGCGTGTAGCCGGTTTTGGGTGCGCGGCCTTTGACCGGCAGTGTTTCTAAGGTTGCGAGGGTCTGCGCGACGTCAGGAGTTGGGCTGGCCACCATGTCGGCGGTCGGGACTACTGGTGGGGTGCTTGGGCGGGTCTGCGCCTCGATAGCGGAGACGGTGCTGCAGCCGGTGAGAACTGCGGCCGCGGCGGCGGCGGCGAATAGCACTTTCGTTCGGCGGGTGGTCGTCTGGCTGAAAGGCAAGGAGGCTCCCTTGGTGGGCTACAGCCGAGAGTGGGATGTGGGGGTTGTCGGCACGGAGGGGCCCTCGGCGATGCTGAGCAGGATGGTGCGGGCGGCCGCGGCGTCGCTGCGGGCTCGGTGTCCGCCATCGAGCCGAATGCTCTTCTCGGTGCCCTCGGCCTGCGATCGCATTCGCATGATGCATCCCCGCATCTCTGGGTCGGCGAGGTGCGCGGGGTCGAGACTGTGCCGAGCACAATCATGGAGAACGCGGCCCTGATCGAACTGACTGTTGTAGGAGAGGGTCACTCGGCCAGCGGTCACCGCAAGCAGCTTCTTGTGGACTGTAGACCAGCCGGGTGCGCCGATCAGATCGGCCGGGGCAATTCCATGCACGGCGTAAGCGTCCGGGTGGATCGGAACTTCGCCGGGATCGACCAGGGTATCGAGGAGTGGATTTCCGGTGGTGGCGTCCAAAACGCAGATCTCGATGATCGACCCGTCGAGGTCGGTCGACTCAACGTCCAGCACTGCCGCCCGGCCGGGGCCGAGCATGCCCCGTGCCCACTGCTGCGGAGACGTCTGTGTACTGGTCATGCCACCTCCTTCTCGTAATCATCGTGACGGCACCCTCTGACATTTGATTCTGACTCCGGCACCTATGCCGGCCCGGAGAAGTTCCTGGTAGCGCTCGGGCGCCGTCTTCCGACAAAGGATCGGGAGGACGACGCCCGAGAGACCGGGGCCACACCACCGGACTGCTTTCTAGCTGTAGGAATGCTCAGGTTCGCGCTCGCTGGAGACCTGCCCGTCGGTGCTCGGCGGCTGATCGCCTTCCTGCGGTGCAGCAGCATCTGCTACGTCGGTCGTCTCAGTCGCGTCCTTGCTGGCGCCACCACGTGCGGCCTTACTGGAGGCGTTCTTCCGCTTCTTCGGGGCGGTGTAGCCCATGGCTGCGAGCTCTTTGGCCGTCCATCCGCCTTCGATCGCGTTCTCGTGGGCCATCCTGATTGCGTCTACAGCTGCCTCGCGTGCGGAATCGAGCGCGGCGAGCTCTTCCACTGCTTCACCGATGGCTCCGACAAGTGCGACTCGTGTTTCGATTGCCTTCTGCGCCAGTGCTTCCGCATTCTTTCGTGCGGTCTCGATTGCCTTCTTGTGGGCTGCTGGCGTAATGGTCATGTGGCACTGTCTCCTTCGTCTCTGCGGTCGTGCCGCACGTCGCGACACGACTTGTGACCGGTCTGGGTCTATAGTGGCGATCGTATTGTTCCGCTTCGGGATCAAGCACAGGGCATTGTCCCCGATGGCCCGGCTGGGGTCACAGGATGCGGGCGGGCACCATGTCCGAGCGCACGGCGCTGATCTGGATGAGCTGGCCGGTCTGCGGTGCTTCAAGCATTTTTCCGCCACCGAGGTAGATCGCGACGTGGTTGGCTCCGTCTGCCTGCCAGTTCCCGAACAGCAGGTCACCAGGTTGGGCCTGGGACATGGTGATCTGCTGGCCTGCCCGGAACTGTTCCTGTGAGGTGCGGGGCAAGACCTTCGTGCCGCCGGTGCCGATGTAGTAGGCGAAGCGAGTGAGCCCAGAGCAGTCGTAGCCGGCGGTAGCTCCGCCGGTGCCGTCGCCCATCGACGGTCCGGTGAGAAGGCCTCCGCCCCACTGGTAGGGCAATCCGATCGCACGCATCGCCGCTTCGATGACCGCACGCGCGAACTCGAGGTTGCGGGGAAAGCGGGGATCGAAGGTCAGATCGCTGACTGCGGTCGGGGCGAGCATCCCTGTCAGGGAGGGGATGCCGGCCGCAGCGGTGGGTGCTCCGCTGACGACAGGAGGAAGGAATAGCGGATTCGTCTCCTGCTGCGGAGTCGATGACGGTGCCTGAGCTGCGGGTCCTGCTGCTGGGTTGGCGACACCGCCGGCGGGTCCGGGTTCCGGGCTAGGGGCGGGCAGGACCACCTCGGGAATCAGGCCCTGGGCCGCGGGCGGGAGCTGTTCCCTGGCGCCTGCAGCGGCATCCTGGACTTCCGGTGGAATGGCGTTTTCGATCTCGGCTTGCCACTCGGCGGGCAACTGCTCCTGCGCCTGCTGCACTGCCCGGGCCGCGTCGTCGAGGTAGGGCTGCGGGTCCGGGACATACTGGGCGAGAGCTGGTGCCTGTTCCTGTGCGACCGCCGTGACGCTGTCGGTGATCGCGGGGTCCACTCCGCCGCCCTGGGCAGCTGATGCGCCGGCCACTGCGACGCCGACGATGATCGATGCGAAATCCATGATGTCTCCTAGCCGAGGGTGTGGCAGCCAAGGGCGGAAGTACTGTCTCGATGACCGCGAGGGTGTCGTGCGATCACCGACAGTAGAGATGGACCTGTACAACTCGACCGAACTCACAACCGGGGCACCCCAAGTCGGCATCCACAACGGCCAATAGCGCGTGGAGAATTGGACCGGATGCGGAAGATCAAATAGAGTGTGGGTACTGAGAATGCACCGGGTGAGTCGGAGGCACACCATCTTGTAGGTGGCCTCCGACTTTTCTTTCTGCTCACAGCCCCTTGCCATCTCGTCGTCCGGTATGAGCGTCGGCGCCGGAGCCCTCCTTCCCTTGCGTTGTGTCCGCGGTCGGATCCGCATCGTCGTGTGGCGCGGCTTTCACCACTCTGAATTGCGCGGGCGCAGCGAAGATATCGGGATGAAAGGTCAGGTCGGGGCGCCGGTGGCGCGGCTTGTCCGCAGTCATGACTGTGTGTTCCTTCCGGTGAGTTGAATCTGTCTCGAACGCCCCGCCTCGACTTGTCATGGCATCTCGTGATCGACGAGTTGGACGACCAGGCGCTCCCCCGGTGGCTGTCCGGGTCGCTCGTACGGCACAAAATGAGCCCCCACCACCTGTAGCTGCATTCCTCGCGGCAGTAAGTGGTGCGAGTTGTCTACGCGGGAAGATTGCCCGTAGTACATGCCCCGGTCGGTCTGGATCTCGAAGACGACATCGGTGGGCCGGGCGGTCGAGTCCAACTCGTGCAGCGAATGGGTTGCTGCAGTGAACCGGTCGAAGGACAGGACCGTCCCCGGCGATAGCGTCGAGGGCAGATCTGACGGGTTCACGACCGCGTTGGGGACGCTCACCGAGGTGTACACGAGATGGCCTCGTCCGGATTCGCGTTCGTATCGTTGGATTGCCCTGTCCACTCGTTGGACCTGCTTGCGGCGAGCATCGTCGAGCTCGACAGCGTCGCCGGCCACCGCGGAGAGGGCGTTGTTCGTCTCCCGCCAGGTCTTCGGGTCCGACGTCAACGACGCCAGCGCCGTGTACTGGGCTTTCGGCATGGCGTCGAGGACGCGGCGCTTCGCCGCGGATCGGGTGTTCCGTTGTCGTGCCGAGAGTGTGCGACGGAGTTCGATCGCCGGTGGCAGCTTGGGGCGTAGCCGAGAGTTTCCGATTGCCGCCGGCGTGGGCCGTGGATAGGCGCGGTTGAGGTCCCGTTGCGCTCGGGTCAATCCGGGTAGGTTCTCGGTGGCGGTGTCGAGTTCTCTTGCTCCGCTGCGGAGATCGGCGCGGGTGTCGTAGGCGTGCTGCGAGATCAGGGCGCCTTCCTTGCGGGTGGCGACGTCGCTGTCGCCCCGGTCGGGATCGAACACACCGTTGCCGCGGTCTGGGCTGATCCGGTCATGGCTGCGGCCCATCAGTTGCGCCGATCGAATCCGGTGACGTCGCCGCGCAGCTGGGCCAGCGCCTCTTCCCGTGCCTGATGTAGATCGGCCAGGTCGGTGGCCAGGTCACCGATCGCCGACGCTGCGAGGTCATCATTCGCCGAGTTGACCAGCAGTTCTCCGAGCGCCGGTGCGTGAGCGTCGATGCGACCGAGAGCCGCAGTACCGTCGATGGAGTCCTGACGCATCAGTAGGTCTTGGTGATATGTCCACAACGCGGCGACCCGCCCGATCAGTGATTTTTTGACCTGTTCGAACCACCGTCGCTGCTCGTGGTGGGCAGTCCGAGCCTCGTCAGCCTCGGCACTGACGCCTGTCGTGGGTTCGCCGACGCTGGCCCGGAAAGTTGCCAGCTCACCGCAGTGGCAGAGAATCACTCGGAGTTGGTCCTCGATGTCGAGCCGGATGCGGTGGATGTCGAGGTCCTCGTGACTCCATGCCGGCACTTCACGAATATCGTCGACGATCGCGGACGCAGTCATGGCCAGACGAAGTTCGAAGAAGTCGCCGCAGGCCCAGACGTAGGCATCGAGCTTGGCAATGCTGCTGCGGATCATCTGCTTGTCCGCCGTGGTCAGTCTGAGGGGATCGCGGCGGATCCACCACCACATCGCGAGGACCTCCACACCTGCAGCCGCGGAGATGAATACCGTCAGATCCGTGATCGGAGATTGAAACAGCGGATTCATGTTGAGTAGGACAGGAATCATGCCGATCAGAACAGGTGCGATCACGACGAGGGGAATCTCGACAACGACACCGCCGTTCGTCCGCCCGAACGGGACCTGCTTGCGCCAGATATTCCGTCGGGGATTGGTATTCACGTCGTAGGCGGTAAAACCCAGCTCCGCTCGCCTTGCGACGATCGTGGCCACCCTCGGCGAGAGGAGTTGTAAGTGGATACGGTCGAGCGCCGTCAGAAACTGGTCGCTCTCGGGGTCGATCTCGATGCGGTCGATCAGGTCCAGAACAGCGCGGGCCGCGGGGTCGCCCGCTTCTGCCGGGATCATCGGCGTAGCTCGCTTCGCCCGATGGGCCGCTGCTCGCTGACCTGCCGCGGTTCGGGGTCATTCTTTCCGGGATAGGTCCGTGGATCCGGCCGCCTCGAGGGGTGATGTGGGAAACCCTCGAATGCTTCGACGGCGGTGTCGAACTGCGCATGCGCGCCGGCCCACCGGATGTGACCGCAGCGGCAATAGGTGGCGTCTTGCCACGGGTTGTAGGTCTTCGGTTCGTGATGCAGATCGATGCACCGGTGCCGCGCTCCGACCTGCACACCACACACTGCCACCCGGTTCAGAACATGGCGTGTGTACGACCTCGCGCCGCGGTGAACGCGCTCGTCCGGCCGGTGGTGCGCCGGACCGGACGGCAGGTCAACGTCCTGGTGAATACTCAACACTTCTCCCATCAGTGGTTGTCTCGTCAGGTGTCAGGCACGCGCAGATCTCACGCCCCGACGAGGTCGGATTTCGATCTGCGGGTGGTGTCCTGTTCGCGGCGCCCTACCGCGCGGCCGAGCAGTCGATCGAGACTCTCGCTCACCACGTCAGGGCGCTCAAGGCCGACCATGTGCCGCGCTCCGCTCACCGGGATCAGTTCGGCGAGGGGAAGAGCCGCGGCGAGTCGCTGTGAGTGCCCGATCGGGGTCACCCTGTCCCGGGTTCCACAGATGATCGACGCCGGCACCTTCGCGAGCACGTCGAGCGCCGGGGAAGCGTCGTAGATCCGCAGATCACGCAGGAAGGCGGCCGCGGTGGCGATCGGCGTCGAGTGGACCATCCCGTATGACGTGGCGGCGGCACGGACACTTGCACTCGGAGCAAGCGGGCAGGTTGCGCCGACCACTGGCGACAAGATGCGACGTGAGAGATTCCAGCTGCGGCCGACGAGCCCTGGGGCGTGAGCTGATGCCGTCCGCAGCAACGTCACCGCCGGCGTACTTAGAGCGCGCCCGATGCCGGCGCCGGCGACATTGTCGACGGCGGTCGAGATCAGCCCGACCCCCACGATTTGCGTGGCCGCGGCCTCCTGGTGATGGGCGACGTAGGACATCACGGCCATCCCGCCCATCGAATGCCCGACGAGGACAATCGGACCCTTTGGCGACACCGTGCGAATCACTGCATCCAGGTCCCGTCCAAGCTGGCTGATCGTGTAACTGTCGGTGTCAGCCGCGCCGGATCCGCCATGGCCGCGGTGATCGAAGAAGACCAACCGGGCACGCTTGCGCCAGACCTCGGCCAGGTAGGCCCGTTGCGGTGCCCAGACGTCCATGTGGAGACAGAATCCGTGCGCGAAGATTACAGTGACCGGCGCCGTCCGGGATCCGATCTCACGAACCGCAAGAGAGGTACCGTCGGCGGTGAGGACGCGGTGTGTGCGATCGTCCGGGGCCCTCATCTCTGGCCATCCAGACCTCGGGCCAACCATCTGCCACCGCGCTGGTCTCGCCGGTAGCTACCCGTGCGGGACTCGGGACGAGGTAACCACCAACGATCAGGGTGGCGGATCTTCTTCGCGTCCGTCGGATGGATGCGGCGAACCTCAACATTCATCGGTACCACTCCTTCGTCCCTACGACTGCAATTGCGAGGACCATAGGTCCGGACCTGGACTGCCCCCTGAATCGCGAGCGTTTCCGCAACTCCGCCACGACAGGGCACCTCCGTCCTAGGAAGTGCCGCCACTTCCTCTCATCTGGAGGAAGATCCGCCCCACCGGGGATGTGTGACATTGCTCTGGACAGGACACAGTGGTCCCAATCGACACCGCGACGCAGTTAGACAGCCTGAACCTGCATCCCCTGTACTCAAGAGGTCGATACCTAGCGGCCTGCCGGCAATTGACTCCCTGGACACGCAGGCTTTTCCACGAGGGAGCAGGATCCGCGAACGGAGACCGTCGCTGTCGCAGAATCGGGCGCTGGGCTCAAGCGATAGATGTTTGGCTGCCGAGCCGACGCTGTCGACTCCTGGCACATATATGGCACATGCCGGCGCGACCTCATGCCGCAGATCGTGGTCGTTGGCACCGTACGATCGACGGATGATTGATCCGGGGAGCGCTGCCGTCGCCATCGGCGCCACAAACGCAGCTACGACTCTATCGATGAACGCCCACAAGGGCATCGGGGCGGCGCGGCGCAGGTTCCAATTGCTGGGAACATTCGATGCTCAATGGCTTTCATTGCGCCCTGAAGATGCGGAGTTCGATGGACTCTCCGCAAAGGACGTGGAGGATATCGAAGAATTCCTCGCGTCGCGCCAGATGGAGCCGATACTTGCGTTCTATTTGATCACGATGCTCTCGGGTCCTGGTCCCGAGCGCGATCAAGCACTCCTCACTTTTAATAAGATCTTTGCAAACGAGGCTCAAAAATGGCTTGCGGACAGCAAAGGCAAATGGAAAAACCAGACCTCCAAGATTCAATCGAGGATTGAAGCGCTCTACAACGGCACGCTCGAACAAGGTTTGTTCGAGAGCTACCATCAGCAGGATATCGAGGGCTTTACGGCCTTCATCAATTCCCCTGTATTAGGGCATGTCTCCCAATAGTTTGAGCCATTCGACGATGCCGGCGAGGAGGAATCCAGCCCGGTAAGTCAGGGCAAGCTTGTCATACCGGGTTGCCACCGCTCGCCACTGTTTTGCCTTGTTGAAGGCCCTTTCCACCACGTTGCGGCCCTTGTACGACTCGGCATCGAAGTTCGGTGGCCGACCGCCCGCGCTGCCCTTGTTCTTGCGGTTGGCCACCTGATCGGACTTCTCGGGAATGACCGCCTTGATGCCCTTGCTGCGTAGCAGTTCTCGATTGGCCTTGGATGTGTACGCCTTGTCGGCACGGACCTCGTCCGGGCGCGTGCGGGGTGCGCCGCCACCGATGCGCGGCACGCAGATGCCCTCCAGGAGCGGGCCGAACATCGGGCTGTCGCCGGCCTGGCCAGGACCCACCAGCACCGACAAGGGACGTCCGTCGCCATCGCACGCCAGGTGGACTTTGCAGGTCAGCCCGCCGCGGGACCGGCCGATGCCGTGATCGACCGGTTCGTCAAGCAGATTCGTGTAATTCGGTAGATCCCCCTGTGTCACGCGCGGCGTTGGCGCCGTGCTGGTGCACCCGCACCACGGTGGAATCCACCGACACCGCCCAATCCAGGTCGCCACCGGCATCGGCCATCGCCGCCAGGGCTATGAGTACCCGATCCCACGTTCCATCCCCGGCGTAGCGTCGGTGCCGTTTCCACACCGTCTTCCAGGGGCCGAAATGCGCAGGTAGATCCCGCCACGGGAGCCCGGTACGCAGCCGGTAGAGCATCCCCTCCACCACGAGCCGGCTGTTCTGGAACTTCCGCCCCCGCAGCCCATCCGAACTGGGCAACAGCAGCGCAAGCAACTCCCACTGCTTGTCCGTCAACACCTCAAACCTATTAACAACGTCTGCCACAGCGAAGAGTCTGCAGCACAACACCCCAAATCATTGGGAGACACGCCCTAGGCGGGGCGGGACCAAAATCCCGCGGTGAACAGCACCTAAAGCGACTAATCGACCTAATGCGTAACGTTCCGGGTTTAGTGAAGTCCCTTGAGACTAGTCGCCGCCTCGCTCAGACCATCAGCGCAGTCGAACACCAGCCCATCATTACCCACACGGAACTCGATGGTCCATCCGACTTCGAATCCCTGTATGTTCAGCGCAACTTCGTCCGAGAGGGCGATGAACAGATCGTCGACGCCGCTGACCTGAACCCCTCGACCGCCCCCTTCCGGATGGTGGTTATGGGTCATCCAGGAGCTGGTAAGTCCACCTTCGTCCAGCATTTCAGAAAAACCGTGTCGGGTCTGGAATCTGCGATTCCAGTAGTCGAGCTGGCATGTCGCCACTATGTAAAG
Source organism: Rhodococcus sp. 4CII (assembly GCF_014256275.1). Lineage (NCBI taxonomy): Bacteria > Bacillati > Actinomycetota > Actinomycetes > Mycobacteriales > Nocardiaceae > Rhodococcus > Rhodococcus sp. 4CII. The sequence continues at coordinate 68,567 of NZ_JACCFE010000004.1, read as the reverse complement.
TCTTTTTGGGACAAATCGATCGTAAAACACGCGGTCGAATCAATCAATGCCGAGCATTCGATAGAGATTTCGACCGAACAATTCGAGAATATGCTTCTGCTTGGACGGGTGTGCCTGGTTTTTGACGGCCTGGACGAAATTACCGAACAGGCGAAGCGCGCTCAAATGATATCGCGCATCGAAAGCCTGGTCGGGCAGTATCCGGTTTGCTCTGTCCTGGTAACCTCGAGGCTCATGGGGTATGAGCGCGCCCCACTTACGAACAGCATATTTGACCACGTCAGGCTAGATCAATTCGATGATGAACAATTCGATGAGTATTGCACTCGGTGGTTCGGTAAAAAGGGTCGAGCCGATTTGATTGACAGTTTTATTCACGATTCCGAATCAGTGCACGACCTGAGATACAACCCCCTGATGCTCTCGCTCTTGTGTGCTCTCTATCGAGAACACGGATCACTGCCTACGGACCGTCGCGACGTGTACGCCAAATGTGCGGACCTACTTTTCCGGCGGTGGGACAGCCATCGCCAGATTGAACATTCGGGTGCAATTCCTAAATACGCCGAGCGACTCATGCAGGAGATTGCAAACTGGGTATATACCTCAACCTCCGTCCAAGACGGAATCGAGGAACAACAATTGGTGAGAGTACTAGCTCATTCACTCATAGACAGGGATGGCTTCGACTCCGTCGATGCCGAGCGCGACGCGAAGAGTTTCGTTGAGTTCTGTGCAGGTCGCGCCTGGCTTCTCGCGAGTTTTGGCACCAACAGTCGAGGTCAGCGAATGTTTCGCTTTACACATCGCACGTTCCTCGAGTACTTCGCGGCCGAATCCTTCGCTCGGCGAGCCGAATCTCAAGAAAAAATTTGCGACGAGATTCAAAGTGTGTTCGATCGGGACCCAACATCCGTGGTTCCCGAGTTGCTCATACAGGCCTACGATTTCCATCGAGACGGTGGCGGTCCGGCTGTATTCAAGCAGATTCTGCGGTCGAATGCCCGGAATATTCTGTTACTTCGTCTAATGGAGGGCATAGGGATGTCCTCGCAGCTCCGCAGCCAGGCATTTCAAAGCATCGTTTGGGGATGGTTGGAGCACCCCAACAGTATTTCTGCACTTGAGTTCGAAATAACGTTGAGTCTGAACGAGCAAGCGCGCGCACAACTAGTACGTGAATTCCTTGCCGAAGAGGCTGGACCTCAACGTGACTCAGTGCGCGCAATCTTCCTCGACGGATGGGCGGGCCTGATGCTAAGCGGCTCGTTCTTTCGCTTCCAAGAATATTGGGCACCGATCTTCTCCAGCGTTGCTCACAGCATGGTCAGTCGCGGAGCGGAACTGGAGTCGCAGACGACCGTAAATTGGACGATCTCCCTTGGTTTACGCCCGAAACAACACACATGGAACGGGTGGGATGCAGTCGCGTGTGTCAGCATTTATGACGTAGTCCCTGGGCTCGTCTGGTGGACGATAGAGGCACGTCTAGGTCGGATGGAAGAACTTCCAGATAACCCTGTGCAGGTGGATGCCATTCAGGAGGCCCACCGAAAGATAGTCGATGGCTCGCGGATACCAGTTCCCCTACTCGTGGAACTTCGAAGCATCCTGCTTCGAAATGGGACCGAGTACTTGCAATGGGATCGGCCGAGTAGCTTCGCCACTCACGCACTGGACACGATCCTCCTCGAGCTAGTCCAGTACTTGATTTTCGCAATGCATGAGGCCCAGCAGGACGTTGAACCCTTCGTACGGATGATGAAACCAAGCCTGTCAGGCGGCGACCTAGGTGCCGCCCTCACCTGGCGGGACTTCAAGGTAGGACTGAAGAGGCGCCCAGCACGAAAGGTCGAGAGAGCTGCCAGAGAAGTTATGCAACGCCAACCCGCATGGCTACGAGACTGGTGCGACGGCCGACGATCGCTAGTCCTTTGGGATGACGAAGTGCGGTAATCCGTACAACGTTCAGCGCGAAATTTTCCTGCCATCCTCAGGACAGGGGCTTTCCCTCTTCAAGCTGCGGTGCCTCTCTCTGGAGCGTCTCCTCGGACAAGTCCCGCACATACGCGATTGCAGACGCATATTCGGCCAAAGCGCGCCGTCTGCCAGGGGTTCTGCATTCGGATGCCTGCGGTACCAGTCAACGACCCTATGGATTCCGCACCTATCGACCGATCAACGGCCACGCCCCGTCGGCCGTCCGCCCCAGTGGGATCTCGGTACACACGATGTCTTCGACTGAGTAGGCGAGCGCCCCGCACCGAGGGCACTGCCCGGGAAGCTGTTGGTGTCGGATCATTGCCCAGTGCTCGTCACACAGCAGATAGTCCACGCGAGCATCGAACTGACAACAGTCCTTGACGACCACCGCCCAGCGATCCGCACGCACGAAGCCGACGGGGTCCCCCGTGAAGTACTGAGGATGCTCCGTGCAGAACTCACACGGCAGTTCCGTTCGAACGATCGACGGCATCGGGGCCAAGTGGTCCACCTCTTCCATACCTGAACGCCTCCCCACTCTCTGGAGACCAGTATGCAACCGATCCTCCACACCCTTCCGCCAAAGGCGTTCAGATCCAGACAATCCACCACAATGGCGGGACGGCGATTGCCACGGCGGTTCCAGCGATGAGAAACGGTGCGAAACCGAACTCTCCCAGGTCTTTCTGACGCCGAATCACCTTCACCCCCGCCATCACCAAGAGGGCCAGGACGTTCGGTAGCAACATGCCCGAGAACACATTCATCCATCCGACCCACCCCAGCGCTGCCCCGAGGATGAAACTCAGCCGCACGTCGGCCAGCCCGGGGTAGCCGCGGGTGACAATTGCGAAGACAAGGTTGAACGCGAACACCAGCACGCCGGCGAGAAGAGCGCGCCCACCTGCCGCTGGATCTTGATCCACCGCCACCGCGAAAGCCCCGAACAAAAGGCCCACTACAGTGGTCAACCGGATCAACGTCAACGGAAACCGCAACGTGAAGTGATCGATCCACGCTGCCCACACGCACAGCAGGCTCAGTGCAAGCCAGGCCGTCAAGATCGCGTCGCCGCCGGCGAGCAGCACGGCGCCAAACCACATTCCCGCGGTCGCAGCCGCAGGAACGATCCACCGGCCGGTTGCCTCTGATGGAATATCGACCGCCTTACACAACCGGGCCATCATCGGCGCTATTGCCGCACTCAACACCGCACCAACTGCAGCGCAGGCGTTTGCAGCCCACCACAGCCCTGTGGTGCCGTATTCGGCATCAAGCCACCGAACCGCGAACCACACCACCACACTCGCGACGACGACAATCCCAGCAGGCGCATACACCGTCGCCGACAGATGGTCACTGCGCGGCCCTGCCGCATTTTCAGCACCGCCGGCCGGCGATTGTGGCTCCTCGCTGCGACCACTGCCCGCCAGCTTGGACGTCGGTTCGGTCATCTTGGGCACTCCTCCGCAACTGTGCGACAGACATAAGGGATGGATCGACACTAGCCGTCCACCTGGACAGTCTCAGCACCACCGAGCCGATGCGGGAGCCCGCCCACTGGGAGGGCCTTCGAGAAGCCGCAGGTTGACGCGCGGTGGTCGCGCCGGGCGCGGTTTTGTCCAGGTCATCGCATATCACTGGGCTCGACATTGCGTCCTCCCTGTCGGACTGGAATAGAAGCGAGTACTCGTGAATCGACGAACCACCACGGAAATTGCTGCACTGGCCCTCATCGCGGCCGCCATCCTCACCGGGTGCAGCAGCACAGAAGCCGAGACCGTATCCCCGTCAGCCGAATCAGCTGCTGCTGGCACACGCGTCGAGTGGTCGACGAACCCCACCGTTGATCAAGGTCAGCCCGGCGTGACCGACGCTCAGACCCGGCTATCCGAGACACCGCCGGCGACGACTGCTACGCAGGCCACCGCTGCCGCCGCATCGCCGCCCACGAGCGCTCAGTGCGGAATCGTCACGAACAACCTGAACGGTGCGACTGCACCTGTGAGCATCATCGCCGGAACTCCGAGCTGCCCAGCAGCACTGAGCATCAGTGATCGCTACCTCAACGACCGCACGGTCGCCACGCAAGGACAAGGACGATTCGCTGTCATCGACGGTTGGAACTGCAGCTGGCCCTACCTTCCGGACCGATCACACGCCGACTCCTATCTGCAATGCGTCGACCCGACCGGGAATGCCGTCAAGATCGACGACTGACACAGAACACCGAGGCACACCGAACCTCGTGTAGCCCACGCGCGACGCGCCGACCTCGGCGCTCGCACGAACGACACCAGACGAAGGCATTATTGACCCATGGGGGCACCAGTGAAGAAATCCACGCGCAACTCACGTCGTCGTCCACATCGTGGCCGCTCCGCGTCGCCGGTCCGCAGTTATGCGGCATACGCCAAGCGCCTCGCCGCCGGAGCGAAAACCATCGTCATCGAGGCCGACCCGGAGAACTGGCTGGACCTTGGCCACGTCCCCAGCCAAGTCGAGGTCAAAATTATCGGACAAACCTGCGCGGGAATCGCCGGCGGCTCCATCGCAGCCGCCGGCCGGTGCTTCGTCCAAGCGTCCAACCACGCCAGGGTCACTGCCCGCGGCAAGAGCCATATCGTCGGCACCGACAACGCCAGGATCCGCGCAGAAGACAGCGCCATCGTCTTCGCGCACAGTCATTGCCACGTCCAAGCTCTGATCGCCGCCACCGATACCACCACGGTCCGCATCGACGCCGAGGCCCACGTCCGAGTGAGCCCAAGCGTGCACACCACCGGGCCCGGTCAACCCGCGAATATCGAAACCCATCCGATCAGCCGCCTCGCACGCCACCTGAACTTCTGAGCGAAAACGATTCCAGCTGTATGCACGCCGGCGTGTTGCCCCGATCACCAACACTAACCGATTCGGGGCGGACTGCGAATACGACCGCTCCCCTAAAATGGCGGAACCCGGACCGAGCACCCGCCGCACGAAACTCCACACGCCCAAACGCTTCCCCGACGACTAAGACTGGTGGGGTACGGTATTCGAAAGGTGCGGTATTCCTCCACCCGTGGCACGTGGGTCCAGCCCCATCCACTGCCGTTGCAGCTCGTTCAGAGCGTACCGCCATCCGTCCGGGATGGGTATGTACCAAACCCAGGAATCCACGAATTGTCCTTCTCTCCTATCGGCGGAGCCCGTCGGAAGGCTCTCGTCTACTGCATCGTTCCGTGAATCCTCAACCAATGACCGCTGGTTGGAGTGGATATCCTTTCAGTCCAAAGCATCTCATGCATGGCCCGGGCACTAAAGATCCAGTGTGACCGTCCATCCGGCTGCCGTGAGCCATCGTTGAACCGGCTCTGTCAGGTCGCCGTTCTTCACTTGCTCGGCGAGCGGGCCGGCGAGGATGGGCCCGTCACCGCAATTGCTGCAGGCGATGTCGAATGCCGGTTGCCCGGGTTCGCAATGCCGACAGTGGTGACGACTGGTGACCGTCCCTCGGTGGTCGGGATCTGCACCGACTTGACCGCTCATCTCCATGCGCAGCCAACCGGCCGTCAGCCAGTCGTCACCCAGCATTCGCGGCAACATTCGCAGCCGCCCGATCGACAATGACGTCGATGACATCCTTAGCGACCTTATCGGCCGGCTCATTGTGGGCCGCGAACACTTGAACGCCTAGCGCTTCAGGAAGCTTCTGCCCCAGATATATTTCCCTGATCCTCACTACGTCCAACCCGAGATCACGCAATGCGCTCGTCTTACGGTTGTCACCCTCAAGCTTGCTCTTATGCCAGTACCAGCCGTCGTACTCGACCACCGTCCTCTGAGCCGGCAGGAACAAGTCCACTGGTGTACGCACCCCCTGGATCCGCGTCGGACCGTCGTACTCAAGGCCGAAGAATTCGGCCAGCCGAGAACAAACATCCTGTTCCCGGCGAGACGTATGCTTCGCCAGACACTTCACACACCCGTGGTCGTATAGCGCCCGCTTGATCACCGCGGCCCGCCACTCGTGCCCCTTCCCGCACCGCCACCAGACCTTCTTGTTGGATCCGCACGTCACAGCCGTCGACAGAAGGTCACCGTTCAGCTCCGGGTGCCATTCACTCGCAAGATTCGGCCGCTCGGACGCCAGATCGTTGAAGCCAATAACGACAATTCGGTTCGCGCATACCGGGCAGCCCTGCCCCTCGCGTGTCCGCTTTACCACCGCCGTACGCCACTCATGTCCCAGCGGACACCGCCACCACACCTTCCGAGCACTATTACAATGAACCGCGCTCGGCAGAATATCGTTCTTTTCCGAGCTCCACTCACTCGCCACCAACTCCGGCCATTGTGACTCAAGATCATTGAATCCCGCCCGAACTTCGAGGCCTGAGCACACCTGACACGTCGTCTGATCGAACTTCGACCGCGCATTCGGCGATGCGTACGTCTCATGGCCGAGCCGGCAACGCCACCACACCTTCTTCGTAGACCCGATCGAGACCTGGGTCGGGAGAATGTCATTGCGCTCGAAATCCCACGCCCACAGTACCTCTGGATGAGTGGTCGCCAAGTCGTTGAAACCAATCAGCACTCGTAAGCCGCTACAGTATGGACATTTGGATCCGGAGTTGGTCCGATGTGCAATCTTTGCCTCGTACTCGTGACCGGCCGGGCACCGCCACCACGCCATCTTGTTGCTGTACAGCGCGAACTCTTCGGGTCCACGATCGTTGCGGTCACTCCATTCACCGGCGACCGGTGAATACGCGACAGTAACGGCCCCACGACGAGGGGGTAGCACCGGCTTCCCTTCACACTCGGGGCATCCGCGACTTCGATAGACCCTGTCCGTGATTGCCATCGTCCACTCGTGCCCACGGGTACATTGCCATAGCACTTGTTTCGCACTTCCAGGCAGATATCGACTAGGGTCGGTGTTGTTCCGGGGGTGGAATTCGGCGGCAATGCTTGGATGCAGGGTTGCCAAGTCATTTGCGCCTGGAACGAGCTTGCGGCCCCAGCAATCAGGGCACTTCGTGCCATTACCACGATGAAGCACCTGAGTCTGCCACTCATGTCCGGCCGCGCAGCGCCACCACACCTGCCTGGCACTGCGGATCGAAAGCTTAGTTGGGTCAATTGAGTTCCGCACCGGATGCCACTCCGCGGCGATATCGGGATGTGTCGTCGCCACATCGTTGATTCCAGGAACGATTTCACGACCAGCACAGATCGGGCATCCGGATCCGCGAACCCTGGCCCTCACCATCGCTTCCCACTCATGACCCGCAGCGCAACGCCACCACACCCTGCGCTGGCTTCCGACTGTGAGTGCCTTCGCCTCGATACTGTTGCGCTCGTGAAATTCCGCTGCGAGGTCGACTTGTTGAATTAGCAGCTTCGACTTCATTCCCCCAGAAGACATAGCTGGGATTATGACAGCGAACACCGACATTCAGCGGCCTACCGGGGTCGGACGACCTCTCCCACAGCTGCACCAGCCCCGGCAACGTTCCCCCCGACGTTCGGGGTGACCAGCACTTGCAGCTCACCTACCCGCTGCCGGAACTGCGTAGTCAGCGGTACCGGGACAACACCGCCTATCGTCTGACCTGACGCGAAGGCCGCAGTCCAGAAGATCGTCCATCCGGATGTCGCGGAGACGTGGAACGTGCTGTCGGGTTCGGTGATCGAGGTCTTTTCCATATGACGACCACACGTCGGCGACGGCATACCACTCGGCGGAGTTAGTGGGCTCGCGTCAACTAGGTCTGTGTATGGAGTGAACGGCAACAAGGCGCCCGAGCAGACAATCGGCAGGCTTCCGTCTCCGGGATTCACCGTGACGGATGTATTGAAGGCCGTCGCACTCACCAGCAGTCCGGGACCGACAGCAGTCCGCGACACGGGACCGACCGTGGATTCCCGAATCTGGTCCGGGCACAGGTAGTACCAGGCCCAGCGGCCGACGAGCCCGGTACGGCCGCCAGCATAGTCAGCAGGCTCCGGGGTCGAGCACATCGGCGGTTTCTCGAGTTGCATGCCGGTAATGGCTGTTCCCACTACGTTCATGACCTGCGCCATCGCGACTGGTGTCGCCGGCATCCCCACGTCCGGACTAAGTGGTACACAGTCTGTGAATCGGCCGCACGCCTTCAGCTGCTCCCTAATCGGAGGTCCTGTGGGGGCAGATACGACGTCACTGCCACCACCGCTGTATCCAGACCCGCCGCCGCCCGTCCCGGCTGCACTCGCCCCTGGGGAGCCTCCGGTGCCAGGTGACGCTGAAGGTACCTGGACGTAGCTGCCCTGCACTGTGATGTTCGAGCCGCCGTTTCCCATACCAGGGCTGACGTCGATTCCTCCAGAACCGAAGCCGGGTTGCCCAAGCGCTGAGTGTGGCGAAGCGACCAGGCTCCCCAGAATGAGCGCGCCGATCACGGCCGCATGCAAACGACGACGATTTGGCATGTGTTCTCCTTGGTTATGGTGCATCGCACGGTGCGTATCGGGCTGCTGCATCGCTGGTGACTCGCCAGCCGTTTGCATCGGGCCAATCCGCATTCCGGACGGTCAACTGGGCGAGCACAAACTGCGGTCGGTTGACGTCGTAGGCGGGACTACCGTCTGACGTCGTCCAGGTCATACCGGAGATGTCGGTGCAGGCGCGCACGTGGACCCAGGCGGGCCCGGGGATAGCTTTGCCGTCGTCGCCTACGGGTATGCCAGCGTCGGTGATCTTCGCATCGACAACTGTGATTGCGCCCTCGCTCCTCACGTTCTGAGACCGGTGCAACGTGAGGTCGGCCCTCCATCCGTCCAGCACGGGACCACCGGCAACGGTGTCGAGCTGCCCGATCGGCACCGCAGGATCGGCATCGAGCCGCGCCCAGACCGCGTAGAAGTCATTGACCTTCGCAAGCGCCTGTTCCCGTGCCAACTCGTCAGGAGTCTTGTTCGACGTGTCCGCTCCCTCGGGACCCTCGAACGCCGGGTCACCGGTGACAGTGAGCTCTACCGCCGGATCCGCCGCGTCGGTGTCGGAGCAGGCGGTCACGCCGACCAATAGGGTTGTGGCAGCCAAGGCTGCGACGGCGGTTCGGCGGATAGTGGTGTGTGCCATAGTCGTATCTCCTAGAAGAGTCCGGCGTTGCAGGGCGTACCGGGCAGTGTGTAGTCGGCTGTGACTCTCCATCCTGCTGGGTCGGGCCAAGCGGTGTTCGTCAGGATCGGTTTCCCGAGCTCGAGAACGTCGGTAGTGCGGGCGAGGCAGACGTCCATCTCGATGGTCGCGGTGCCGGGCGTAGGGATGCCGTTTTCGTCGATCGGGATGTTGTGGCGGGTGATGGTGTTCTTGAGAACCTTGACCTCGCCTGCGTTTGCCTCTATGCGATGCGCGGTGATGTCCCGCTTTGTCGATTGAAGGAAGTTGCCGGCCGCGACATTGTCGAGATCTGCGGAGTTGGCGGCGGGATCGGCACTCAGTCGCGCGAGCACTGTGTAGTACTCGTTGACCTTCACCAGTGCGGCTTCACCGGCCTGTTGCTCGGGGGACTTTCCGGAGCCGGGCGGTCCGGTGAACGTGGGTCCGGTGTTGGTTTCGAGGGTGACCGGTTCTGGGGTCAGGATGCTGCAGCTGGCTGTCAGGCACAACGCAGCAGTGAGTGTCGCCAGTGCGGCGATGCGGCGCGTCATGATACTGCTCCGATCCGGTAGTGGCTGCCGTAGGTGGAGTCGAGCTGACTCAAGAGCATCTTGGTTTCGTGTTCGGGCTCTTCTTCGAGGGCGTCAAGCTCGGTGATCATGCGATCGATCAACCTTTGGGTGGTCTCGGTGTCACCCGAGAAGTGGGTGGCGATGATCGCCGCACGCCAGCACCCTTCGTGGACGATGTCGACCTTGAGGCCCGTCTCCGCGGCGGCGTGTGCAGCCGCGAGGTCCTGGGGAACTTGTTGGCCGCGGATGTAGCGGGTGGCGAACTCCTCGGCGACGTCGGTGACGGCGGAGATCATGTCTTGCTTGGTGTGGTCGGCCCACCCGTAGGCGGTGGGGTCATCGCTACTGAAAGGTTGACCGGTGACCAGAGCTAGTGCGGCGGATAACCGGGCGCTGTCGACGTCAGCGGGATGGGCGTTGACGAGTTCCTGCCAGTAGTCCCAGTCGGTCGTGACGGCGTCGTGGAGCCGTTGCGGGGTCCGGCCGGTTCGATCTCCGGACTTGATGAGCGCAGGTTCACCGGTCTCGGTGTCACCGAGCCACTTACGCAGGCGAGAGAGCGCTTCGTTGCGGCGCCGGCGGAGCCGGGCCTTCGCTTCTTTCTCCTGCTCGGCTGTGCCGGTTCTGGCGGCTTCGACGTCGTGGGGCCAGATTTTGCTGTCGATGTCCGCGGCGAGGACTCCGCCATCGGTGGTGATGAGAAGCGCGGCGATTTCGGTCAGGCTCTTCTCTCGGCCTTCGGCCGGCCCTGGTGACGGGGGTGTGACGGCGGGTTCGCCGAGCAGCCTGATCCAGATGTGATCCGCCTCGGGCAGCTCGCGTTCTGCGGTGACCTCATCTGAATCGGACGGCTCTGGTCGGTCGACGGCGTGGTCGAGGTCCTCGTTCCCGACCACGCTGAAGGTTGCGGGATCGGAGCTGGTGATGAACTCGTCGGTCGAGATGTCGTTGTCGAGACGGGCTGCTTCCCATCGAATGTCAGGGTTATCGCCCTTGTGGGCAACGCGAGGTTCGCGTGAGGTGGTGGTCAGTAGGTCTAGGACGGACGCGTAGCTCTCCTCATCGAGGGTGGTCACTGTGATGCCGGCCGACGCGGCTCCTGGACGAGCAAGGACGGCCGAGCCGTTGTCGTCGACCTCGAGGGTCCATGTGGCGTTGGTATGTGCGCTCTCGGTGGTCACTGCGGCGAACGCGATTCGGGGTGCGTGCCGTGCGATGCCGGCGAGTAGCCCGGCCTGTGCCTCGGTCACCGGATCGGCGATCAGAACGATCTCGGGTGCGGTCAGCTCGCTGGTGGTGTACGCCGTGCGTGCCTGCGCGATTGACTCGAAGTCGTTGTCCGCGAGGATTTCGGAGTCGAGTTCGACGTGATTGGCGAGTGTCGTCAGTACCGTGTCGGCGTCCTCGGAGTGGGTGATGCGGCCGTTGTCGATTGCCTCCGCCAGGTCGGCGCAGTATCCGACGAGGTTGAGGTGGAGGCTGTCGGCGATGGGCGAGACTGCGAGCTCGACGGCGAGCGCACGCAGCACCCCGGCTGTTGCAGTTGGGGTGCCGCTGATGGCGAGGTGGCCGATCTGTTCGAGGTTGAGCAAGAGTTCGCGGCCATCGTTGCTGGTTCCGACTGCCGTCAGCGCCGGGTACGGACTGATCTCGGCCTTGGGAACGCTGCGCGGAAACGCTCTCGGATCTACTGACCAGGTGGTGTCGTCGATCTGTGTCCAAGGCGCGGGCAGTGAGATCTGTTCGACGAGTCCGAGCTCGATGTCGTTGTCACCGACGAAGACCGCCAGCAGGCCCGGCAGTGCGATGCTCGTGGACCTGCAGTGGTGCGCGAGGTGCCGCAATGCGATGTCGACGTGGGTGGTGGTGAGCGGATCAGCGGCGGCCGTGAGTGCTTGCTCCGCCTGGATCGCGGTTTCGGCGGGTAGGGCGATGCGCTCGCCGCGGCGGCGGCGGTGTTGTTGCTTGCGGCGACGAAGTGCGAGATGCCCGGTGAGTCCAGCTGCAGCAACCGCTGAGATTCCGAGACCGATGAACACGACGCCGGATGAGCCGTCCTCGGTATCGGTCTCTGGCGGCGCGTCATTGGTGACGAGGTCGGCAGGCATTTGAGGCTCGACGGGGTCGAGTTGCCAGTTGGGGGCGACATCCACAGGCGCGGACGCCGGAGCGGGAGCCGGAACAGCTTCCGGAGCGGGAGCGGGAGCCGGAACACCTTCCGGAGCCGGAGCGGGAGCCGGAACAGCATCAGTCGGCGGCACCAAGGCCGGCGCCGGCGTAGCGTCAGCCGCCGCGGAGGCGGCGGTGGGCATGATCAATTGCTGGCCGACCGTGATCAGCTCGCCAGCCGGGGTGCCGTCGGGAGTCGTGATCTCCATGAAACGCAAAGGATCGCCGAGCTCGCGCTCGGCGATATCCCACAGGGTGTCGCCCTGCTTGACCGTATAGGCGCCGCGTACCACCTCGGGCTGGGATGCGGGCAGCTGCAGGGTCAACCCTTCGGCCAGAAACCCTGGCTCGGGGACAGCAGTCCGGTTGAGGTCCAGGATCTCGGCGTAGCGGCGGCCCTCTCCGAGATGCTGCTGAGCTAATCCCCACAGGGTGTCTCCGCGCACGGTCGTCACTGTCGGCCCCGCCGGTTGTACCGCCACCCGGGTCGCCCGCGGATCCACCTGTGTCTGCGGTGACGCGCTCGGATCTTCCTGCTGTGAGTGCGGCGCGTACGGAGAGGTGCTTCCCACGTCCGCAGGCTGGGTCAGGACGGGTGCGGCGGTGGCGGTTCCGGCGGTCAGGAGCAAGAGAGCGCCGCTGACGAGGAACGTCGCCGTCCGCTGTTGTGAGCGAAGAAGGCGCAGCTTCGGCGCTTTGACGCCACGCAGTGTCGCCGCGAGTTCGAGCAGAATCGGGACGGTGAAGGTGGCCCAAGCCGCCCAGCCAACAAGGGGAAGAAGGGCGATGAGAAGACTGCCGTCATCTGGACTCGCGAGCAAACCTTCGAAATCCGACCACGGTATGTCGAGCGGATTGCCGCGCAGCGCCCAGAGCGCGGCCGGGATCCCGGCGACAAGCATCACCAGGATCAGGAGGTAGCCGAGTCCGGCAAGGCGGGACCGCGCGGCGTTTGCGCTCACGGTATGTACACCTCCCCGGCGTTGGTGCGATTGAGATTCACAGCGGCCGTACCGACGAGCAGTTTCGTTCTGGGGTATGGCAGAAGTTTCGAGTTGTAGACGATGCGGGTCGTGATCAGGAGGGTCCGCGGGCCGGTGGGGATCACGTCGCCGTCGACGCCGGCCTCGAACAGGTATCTCTTGGCGGCTGCCGTCGCGCGGACCGGGTCGACGACCGTGTCGATGCCGCGGGCGCTCACCGATCCAATGATCTGCTGACCGGCTGCTCGGGCAGCATCCTCGGCGACGTTGTCGGCTCGCTGGTCGGCGGTGAGCATGCCGCCACCGTCGACGATCAGTCCCCAGACGAAAAAGATCAGGACAGGGGCGAAGACCACCGTCATCAAAGTGACGGCACCCTTGTCGCGGTGCTCCTCCGGCAGTCGGGAGGCGAGTCGCTTACGCAGGGCGTTGGTCATCGTGTGCGCTCCCGGTAGGTATCGATCGGCGAGATTGCGGTAGCGGTGACGGTGCGGGCACCACTGACTCCGGGCCATCCAAGAGCGTCGAAGGAGACCTGGCAGGTCACGGTGACCTCGACCGTGGCGGGGACACCCGGTCTGGTGCGGAAGCCGCTGGTATCGGCGTTGACGTTCATGGTGGCGCACTTGAGACCTTGTCCGTCCATGCTGCCGGCCGCTGCTTGGTACGCCAGCGGAGTGGCCGTGGCGATGGTGCGGGCGAGTGAGGCTGCACGGGCACCCTCGGTGGCGGCGTGTTCAACCTTCTGATGCGCCTGTCGATTGACGCCGTACGCATACATCCAGCCCAGGAGCACAATCAGAATGACGACTGCGAGGCACAGCTCGATCGTGACGTCGCCCCGGTCATCTCGGCGGGCGCGGGATATCCATCGGGTGAGTCTCATCCGATTCCTCCCGGGTTGGTGACGCGTTCAGTCGGTTTGGTGTGGTTGACGACGATGGGGAATTCGAGACCCGGGACGAGGGAAGGGGCCATTCCGGTGATGTTGACGGTTGTTTCGCGGATGTTCTTGCTGACGAGGACAACCGGGATCTGCAGGTCACCGGTGCCTGCCTGGGTGATGCAGGCATAAGCGGCAGCTGTTCCCAGTGCTTGGTTGCCGTACTGGGATCTCGTGTTCTTCAGTGCCTTTTCGGCGCAGCTGTTGGCGACGTCGCGGCCGTGGAAGAACAGAGCGGTTTGCAGCAGGACCGAAAAGATCAGAAGGAATGCGACCATCGCGATGACCGTCACGAGCGTCGCCGGGCCTCGGTCATCGCGGCGCCACCGGTCGATCAACTGTTCCAGTGTGACCATGGTCTGCTTTCCGATAGTCGTTGGACGGCTGGCTTTTCAGGACGGAACAGGGATATACGGCCACGGCCAGGAATCGATTCCGAGCTGCACAAGCACCGCAGCGACCGCCACCATCGCAGCGGCCTGGAAAACTCTCACGAGGTATGTCACGTACTCACCGTCTCTCCAATCGATGCAGCGCTGTCTGATTTCAGTCGGGGATCGCGTTTGCGCGGGACATGATCTTGCGGACGACGATCGCACCGGCTGCGGCGGCCGCGCCGACAACCAAGACGGCCAGGAAGACGTACTCGAGGGTGGAGGGTCCGCGGTCTGAGTCTTTGCCGCCGGCGCGGTGGAGGAGGGTGCCGGCCAGTGCGGCGACGAACATCATCGTGAGGGTGATGTAGGAGGTCACGGCCTCGCGGGCAGTGCGCCGGGTGGCGGTAGCGACGGTGGTGATGCTCATGGTGGGCTCCTTGTGTTTGGTCGATGTGTAGCAGGTGAGCTGGACTGGATGATCGTGACCGGCCAGGCTCGGCGGTCTGGGCGTCTCGCTCCTTTCGCGGCGCCGGCGGCGCACCATCGAATCGGACTAGCCGGTGATGATGGTCAGTGCCGGGATGAGCAGCAGCATGATGAACAAGCCGGCGAGCCCGGCCAGCGGCATAGCCAGCTTTTCGGTGGCCTCCGCTGCCGCACCCTGTTCTGCGCTGGCCTGAGCGGATCGCAGGCCCGCGGCCTTTGCCCGCAGTGATGCGTAGACGGATGCGCCTTTGTCTCCGGTCATGTTCATGATGTCGGCCAGGTCGCCCAGCTCGGCCAGGCCGAGCTCATGGGAGACACGTGTCAGGGCATTCCACGGGGCTTCGCCGGAGCGCCCGGCTTCGTACAGTTCCTCGTCGAGGCGCAGGAACACCCATGAATCTCCCACCTGCGCAGCGCGCTCGAGGCTCTGGGTGGTGCCGATTCCACCGCGTCGGCACAGCGCGACGAGATCGATGTAGGAGCTCAGCGCCTGCGCGAATTCCGCTCGTGCCGCGGTTGCCCGGCGTCGGATCTCGATGTCGGGGATGAGGAAGAGCAGGAAGGCGGTCGCAATCGACAGGATGGCCGGGATGGACCATCCCAGGCCGACCCCGAATGCAGTCAGGACGAGGTTGAGGAAGGGGAAGATGAGCAGTCCGAGCAGTGCTGCGACGAGCTTTTCCCCGAGCACGTGGGCGGGATCTCGGTGCAGCAGGGCGAGATCGGCGTTGGGGAGCGTGAAGAATTTGCTGTCCTGCAGGTAGGGGTGGACCCGGATGCCGAGTTTGTTCGCCATCCCGTCGATCAGGGAGGTTCCGGCTGTCGACGTGCGCTCCGGGGCCGGTCCGGACAGGCGCGACATGGCATCGCTGAGTGCGGGTTGTGCGCGCATGAAGTAGAGGGCGACCAGGTAGATGCCGATAGTTCCGACGCTCGTGTAGAGGATGACCGTCATCTGAATGCTCATCGCTGCGCTCCTACGAGGTCGGTGCGGTTGACGCGATCATTGGTGCCGATAAAGCGGGGGTAGGTCGGCGGTTTGGTGGCCTGCTTCATCCAGTACAGGTCGGCCGCGAACAGGGTCAGCAGGATCAGTAGCACGATCTGCATTCCGCCCGACTTGTACGGTTCCATGAAGTTGGTGAACAGGAACGCTGCCGCGAGTGTTGTGATCGCGATGATAGTGACCCATTTCGCCTGTGTACGGCTGGATTTGCGGTCGGCCTCGGTGCGGCGTCGGCGCGCGACCATGTCACCGACGTCTTCGGCGAGGCCTTCGAGCACGGCTGCAAGTCCAACGCCCCGCAGTTGCATGCTCAGCAGCAAGGCGCCGCAGATCTTGTCGCCGACACTGTCGTTGAGGTCCGAAGCGAAACGTGTGATCGCATCCACCGGAGGGACGTTGTTGCGCAGACGGCTGATGAACGCCGTGATCTCCTCCCGTAGCGCCTCCGGGATCGGAGTGGAGATGATGGTGTGCTCGATTCCCGAACCAGCCTTCATGCTGCTGGACAGGTTGCGGGCCCACTCATCCATGGCCGCCAGCCGACTGATCTGCTGTTCTGCTTCGGGACGGCCGAGCAGGTACGGCAAGCCGACCAGCAGCGCCGGGACCAGAAAGAGGGTGAAGAGCCAACCCGAGAGGGACGACACGACGATGCCAGCGGCGAAGCCCACGACGAGCAGGATCTGGGTGCTACGCGGGATCTTCGACGAGCTGCGGCGCCGGCGCTGACGCGTGGGCGCGGTGGGATCGCGGCGGTCTTTCCATCCCATGACGATGCAGGCGACCCCGGCGCACAGCAGCAGTACCAGGAAGATGCCGATTTGCTGATACATCACGCCACCTCTTCATCGTCGTAGAGGTCGCGTTCTTCGTCGAAGTGGCGAAGGCTGTCGCTGGGGAGGTTGATTCGCTTGAATCCGCCGGCGAGCAGCCTGCGGAGCAGAGGTTGTGGAATGGATCCGAATTCTCCTGTGCCGTCCGAGTATCCCCGGTAGATCGTGGAGAAGGACGGCTTCTTGTCGTCGCCGGGCTCGACGTAGACGACTTCGTCGACGTAGCGGACCGAGGTGCGCGACCCTTCGCCATCGACGCGGACCTTCGTGCCGAGTTGGACGATCAGGTCGATGTGCTCTGCGAGCTGGCGTTCGACGTAGTCCACCGTCGCGTTCATCGGGGGTTCGGTCGCCAGGTTCACCAGACGGTCGACGACACCGCGAGCGGTGTAAGCGTGCGTCGTGGATAGCCCTCCTCTGGCCGTCTGCAGTGCCTTGAGAAGAGCGAGGATCTCGTGACCGGCGACCTCACCGACGATCATGTAGTCGAGCTGCTGCCGCACGAACTCGTACAGGATGTCCGAGAGGGTGTAGCTGCCGGCGAGCTCACCGTCTGCACCGCGTTCTCCGCCGCCCAGGATTGTCTCGGCGTCGACCACGAAATCCTCGCGGCCTGGCAGTTCGTCGATGAAGAGTTCCCGCTCGGTTTCCGCGATTCCGATTCGCGTCTGCAGAGGAAGCGCATTGGCCAGTGCACGCGTGAAGGTCGTTTTTCCGAAGCCCATTCCGCCGCCGGTGACCACCGAGGCACCGCCACGGACTGCGCACGAGAGGATGGTCGCGAGCTCGATCGGCATCATCCGATGTTCGACGGCGAGCTGATCGAGGGCGATGTTCTTGAGGCGGTGGATGCGAATTGCCACCGAGGGCCGTTTGACCGAGTAGCCCATCACCGACAGTCGGTGGCCTCCGCGCATTGTCAGACGCAGCGACGGATTGAGCCGGGAGAAGGGCCGGCCGCCGTTGTCGGCGCGTGAGGCCAGCAGTCCCATCCACTCGAGGAGTTCCTCGGGGGTGTCGACCACTGGGTCGCGGTGTTCATAGTGTCCGTCGGGAAACTTGACGTAGACGGCCGCGCCGTTGAGGAAGATGTCGGTGACGTGCGGCTCTTCGACGAGTTCCTGCAGCGGGCCCAGGTTGAACTGCGCGTCGAAGATGGCCTTGATCAGGGCTTCTTCTTCGACGATTGTGAAGGCTTCGCCGCCGGAGTTGATGGTCTTCTGGACGTGGTTCTTGACCAGGCCGGTGATCGTCTCACGGCCGAACTCGCGTTCTTCCTCCTCGGTGAACGGGGCGAAGTATTTGCCGGCGTTCTTCGGGTCGTGGCGCTCGCGGTCACGCGCTGACCGGTAGTCACGCAACAGTTCCGCAGCTTCTTTCTGCAGAGCGCGGACCAGGGCGCGATCGACCTTGACCTTCGCGGCCGGCGGCACGGACCGTCGCGCAGTGCCGCTGTGCCCATTGGTGCTGGCCGGTGGCAGTTCGTGTAGGCGAAGCGATCGAAACGGATCGGTGTCGGGGAGCGTGATTTCCGATATCGAACTGCGGCCTCCACCTGCGAGGTCGGCTTCCGGGATCGGGGCTGAGAAGAAGGGTAGTTCCGTGATCTTGTTCTGCGGAGGCTGAGTCGCGTCGTCGGAGTTCATCGGCGTTCTCCTGTCAGTGTCGGCAGCGCAGCATTGAGCGCGGGGCCGGACTTCCAGTCCGCCTGATGGCTCACCGCGAATTTGGTGATCTTCGGCCAGGTACTGCGGTGGAGGGTGTGCAGGTAGATCGAGCGGCGACGGCGCCATTTGCTGATGGGCAACCCGTCCGAGAAGACCTTGGCGTCACCGGAGTCGGGCAGGACCGCGATCACGTCAAGTCCGGTGACTTTCGTGATTTCCTCTGCGTTGTAGGGGGACTCACCGATCAGGATCAACCCCAGACTTGCCCGTGATTGCACCGCGGAGAGCTGCTGTCGCAGGGCGTTCTGCGAGGCGCGTAACGCTGCGATTGCCGTTCGCTCAGTGCGGGTGACGATTGCGATCGTTGTCGCGTTGACGATCAGTTCGACCGGAGCGCCTCGTTGCCCGATCCGGCCGGCATCGACGATCACGTTGGTGTCGTCGACGCTCAATCCGGCCAGGTGGACACCCAACGGTCCCCACACGGGCCGCATCGCATCTGCCTGGGCGGAGTGGACCAGCCCCGGGAGCAATGACACCGACGATTCCGGGATCTGGATGAGTTGCTCGGTCAGAGCAGCCTTGAGGCGCCCGTGACGATTCGCGTCGACGAGATTGATCAAGGAACGATCGTGATAGTGGTTTCCGAGCATGTATCCGGCCAGGACCGGCGAGGACCCGATGGCATCCGCTTCTACGAGCAGAGTCCGGTCGGTCGGTGAGTTCAGTGCCAGGGCGAGCGCCGTGGTGCTCACACCGGGTGAGCGTGAGGCGGATGTCAGTGCGAGAAACATCGCCGATCACCGCACTCGGTTGTCGAGGACGATCGCGACACGCTTGGTTGCGCCGCGGGCGGCGACCCAGTTGGCCTCTGCCTCGGGCACGAGCAGGTTGAGCGTTGTCTCGCCGGCTTCGGGGATCTCCTTGGTGGAGTACACCTGCGCCTTCGTGTTGATCGGGCCCTGTACGGGCGGGTCGTCCTGGTCGCGTGGTGTATCCACGACACGGACCATGTCACCGGGGACGATCGGCTCGGAGGGGAGGTGGCTGTAGCTCACCGTGATGCCGACCATCGTGAGGCCTTCCCCGGGAACAACCTGATCGGTGATCGCGGACGGGAGCAGGACGGTGCCGGCCGGCAACCGGGTGCTGGCACTCATTCCTACGACGCGGCCGCGTTCGCTGGCGGGCAGCGCCCCGAGATCGGCATCGACGTTGACCGATTTGGCGGCCAAGTCCTTGGACTCGATGGTCTCGCCTTGCTGCACCTCGTTCGTCAGGACGAGCACATCGGTGGTTGCGCGCATGGCGTTGACCGCGGTGAGCATGCCGATCACTGCCACCACGACGAGTGCGACACCGATCGCCAGGTAAATGGGGCGTCGACGGACGCGCGCGTGGGTATTCAGATCGGGTGGGTCGTCCTGATCTGCGCCGTTGTGCGCCGGGGGCAGGTCATCCCCGGACGAGCGGAGCTTGTCGATTTTCTTGGTCAGCAGGGATGCCATGTGGTGGTCCTTCACAGTGGACGTGTGGACATATCGGACACTTTCGTACGGCGAACAGTAGAGAGCGACCTGGACAAGTTCGCTGCGACCACGTCACCTGCAAAGCTCCGACGGACTGGTGACGCTATCCGGTGCGACTGGTCCGGTGCGTGTGAGGGCGCGCTGGGCGCGTGAACCAGCTGCGTTGCGTGGCGGATTTCGGTCGGGCGGACCGTGTTGCTCGCCATGGCAGTAGTGCACAGAGCTACGTCTTCGCCGGTATGTACATGAAAACCTCTGCGTCCAGCGGTATCCCGACCTCGGGCGCCGGAAACGACGGTTCCAACCATCCGGCGTTGGGCAAACTGCGCGGCATGCCGTTGACCGACTACTTCTATTGCCCCGTATGGACGGTCGGGTTCGAAATGGTCCTTGTAAACATTCCTGCAGCCCGTTTCAGGAGTCTCTGCTTGGGCTGACCATCGCCTCAGCACGACTAGCGATCCGTGCCGTGCCACGTCGAGCACGAGGAGCCGAACGCCGAGCACCGTCCCCGTCGATCGCACACGCGAACCCCATTGTGCTGCACGTGGCATAAACGCTTTCCCCTCCGCAACCCGCCTGGGCCCTCCCCCTCGGCGCGACTGTCGACCCGCACTCGTCTGCCTGCCACGCAGCTGTGAGTCTTCTGGGAAAACATTCCATCAGGTCGGGAACTGCGTTGTCCAGCAGGGGGGTAACACTCAAGAGTGTTACCTACAAGGCTTGACATTCCCCGGGAGTAGGGTAATGCCGCTGCATTCGCTATCGGAAAGGCCAAGCAATGGACTCGATCAGTCCGCCGAGTCTCGGTGATTTCATCCGTGCTCGGCGCACCCGGGCAACGCCGAAGCACCCGGATGGAATGACTCGGGCCCAACTGGGCGACGAAATCTATTTGAGTGTCAGCTACATCGCGCGGCTGGAAGGAAACGTTAAGGACGCGAGTCCTTCTCCACAGGTTCTCGACGCCACCGCCAACGCACTCTGTCTCGATGATGCAGAACGTCGGCACCTATTCAATCTGGCACGGAGAACACAGACCGAGCGTGAGGACACCACGACACCCTGGACGATCGCCGACTATCGGACACTGATCACACCCGACATGAAGACCGCCATCTCGGCGCTCAACCCGCACCTGGTGGCGTACCTCGACGAACGCTGGAATGTCATCGACTGTAACTCGGCGTACGACAAGGCGTTCCCTGGACTGGTCGACGAGGGAAACGTGTTGCGCTGGTTCTTCTCGACTCCGGCATCAATGAACGTCATGGTGGAGTGGGAGGCGGAAGCCGCCTTGACCGTCAGCTGGTTCCGAGCGTTGATGGGTCGCTACTACAACCCCGACTGGGCGGTGGAAACCCTCGAAGAGTTGAGCGCGTTCCCTCTCTTCCGCGAATTGTGGTCACGCGAAGAAGTCCGGTTCGGCCGGCACCAGCCGTTCATGCACCTCCGCGACGCCGAGACTGGTGAGCAATACAGCGTGCACGTGCAGGTCCACGCGGAGATGCGGGGCAAGTATCCGCTGCAGATGTACCTCGGAGTGCGCCTCCCCGCCTCCTGAATCAGCCGAGCGCCTTGACGAACGCAGTGATCGCCGCGTTGACCGGCTCGGGGTGTGTCCAGTTTGCGGCATGGCCGGCCACCGGGATCGTGACAACTGGCGCAGCACCAGGAAGACCTGCTTTGAGCTCGTCCGCCTTCTCTTCGGGCGCTGACAGGTCATTTTCCCCACGGATGATCAACGCCGGAACGTCAATGTCGGAGAGTCGGTCCACGACGTCGTCGCGTTCGATAAGGCACTCCGCGGCTGGCCGGACAGCCATGCGATCGCTGCTGTTCCATTTGCTGATCCACGACGTCCAATCCGCAGGTTCTCCACCGATCAGTTGGGGGGCAAGTGCGCTGGTGAGCGGTTCGAGTGGCTCTGTGCTGCACCACTGATCGAACAGGACGCGGTATCCGGACTTCTGCTCGGGTGTACAGGCTGAGGCTTCCGTGTCGAGCAAGATCAGAGCCGTCGTGCGCTCCGGTGCGAGAAGTGCTGTGCGCAGCGCGGTATAGCCGCCCTGGGACATGCCCCCGATGATTGCCTTCTCGACGCCGAGGTCGTCGAGGACGGCGAGGGCGTCGCGTGCGAGGTCCCAGTATGTGAACGGCATACCCGCATCGGTGGTCTTTCCGTGGCGGCGCGCATCCCAGGTCACAACCCGGAGGTCCGGGGATAGATCGCGCACCTGGGGCGTGAACATGGATGAGTCCATGAAGAACCCGTGCCCGAGTAGAAGTACGGGCCCCTCTCCCCCACTGTCGGTGTAAAAAATGTCGGCGTCGGGCGTTGTCACTGTCGGCACGTAGCCGATCCTAGGGTGAGGTGACTATCCCCGGTCCAGGCGAGTCTCAAGGAGCGCTGTTGCCAGTGCCCCTTTCAGGGGTTGCCGCTCACTCTCAACAAGACCCTTTCGCCCACAACCTGCGGAGACTATCGACGCGTTCTGCCGAGTGTCCGTGGTCGGTGGGGTTTCTCCCGTTCGAGGGCTGCCCGCGATTGGGTGCGCTCGGTTCGTCCATTCGGTCAGAGCGCGGGCGATCCAGCATCGCGCTACCGCGGAGTCCGCCGCACAGGCGGCGAGGGACTCGAATGCCAGCGCTATCGCGACTGTGAACTCGGGGTGCGTTTCGTCGATGCATTCGAGTGCGATGTCGTTCGCCGCCGAAAGTGCGAGATAGGTGGCCTCTGAACTGGTTACGGCCGAGCTGTGGGCCAATCTCTCCGTGGCCTCGTACGCCGCGCGCCACGCGTCGGGGCTGAGCGCCTTCGTTTCCGATGTTCGGCACATACCGGCGACCCGCTCGAGTTCGTGGAGTACATCGTCGCCGGCGACCGGGAGCCGGCCGGTCAAGCCCCAGTCTGAGTCGAGCACGTCGGCGAACCAGCACCAGCGAGCGAACTCGGGCGCGTCTTCGAGCGCGAGTTCAACGGTTCCGGACGCGAGCTGCATCACTGCATCGGCGACCGACATCTCGGTGAGAGCGGAAGAAAATGACTCATGCATGATCGTTTCCCGTCTCCGTGTCCCATGAGTGGGACGTGAGTATCAAGCGCAGGGTTGAAACCTGTTCTGGTAATTGCCAAACGCCACACTGTGCACAACCGAGCCCGACCGAGGTCAGAGCGTTGTCAACCAGCACTCGACGGCGCGCCTGGCAGCCTCGGTCGGATCGGCGAGGTCGACCACAGTGGTGGCATCGACCCCCTCGGTGCGCTCCCAGCTGCCGTCGTCTCGCTGGTGGTCGACGGTGGACCAGCTTTCGACCGTCGCTTCATGCTCACCGCGGGTGATGAGCCGAAGAGCCGGGGAAAATCCGGGGCAGAGGTTGCTGAGGGCGATGTATGTGCGGTCCTCGTCAACGGCGAGGTCAAGGTCGTTGTGATCATTCGCGTCGTGGGCGGCCGCAATGAACGCCGTGTGGAAGTCCTCGGGGATTTCTATGAGGGCCATCGGGTCTGGTCTCCTTCAAAAGGGTCGAGATCGGGGTGCACAGCAATGCCTCACACGGTCGCCGGCGTCAACAGGTATCAGCGAACTGGAACAAGGCCTGCTTGGTCGACCGGGTCGGGGTGCCGATGCCTGTTCGGCGAGGCGATGCGATCGTTGACGCGAAGAGGGGCAACCCCGACGACAGCCGCCATCGCTCATCTGAGTGAGGCCAGTTCTGCTCGGCACCTACGGCTCTCGTTGAACCCGTCCGGCAGGCCGGCCGCCATAGCTTCGAGCGCCGGGCTATCGGCCAGCTCCCTGGCACCCCACCTTCCGGCGCTGAACGAGCACAGTCGATCGTTGCGTCGTGGAACTGTGCGCTTGCCGTGAAGGCGCCGGTCCAGCGGCGCCTGATCGCACTCACTCGGTTGGCTGAAGCCCGCGCCGGCGCGTTCACCCTGGAGCCGGCGGGCGACTGTGACTCGGCGGCATCCGACGTAGCTGCTGCTTCTCGCGGAGAGTCAGAATCGGGTGCGTCTGTCAGATCGGCCGCGGCAGCGACCGCGGCAGTCTCGCCCTTTCCACGCTCCCCCGTAGGCGCGTCGGTCGGGGTCGACGTCTCCGCCGTGGAATCGGAACCGGCGACGACGACCGTCTGGACGAGAGCTCGGCGGTACCGGCTCAGCTCCGTCACGGCCGAGTCGTACTTGATGGCGAGCTTGTCCGCGAGGAGGCTCGGTGACCAGCGCTGCTCGTAGGCCATCCGAATGATTTCTCGTCGTTCGCAGTTGCGCATGGGGACTTGTTCGCCGCTCAGGCGACGAACGATGACGACCTCGTCGGCCGCGATCGCTCCCGTGGCACGCTCGCGCTCGTGACTACGCGCCTTAGGATTGTCGATCTCGTCGTCGTCCCACCCGAGAGGCGGCACCAGTCCTTCTGCACGTGCTTGTTCACGGAGGTCGGCGTCGGGTCCGGGGCACATGGAAAGCTCGTCGTAGATCTCTTCGACCGCTTCCCACAGCTCGCTCGGGATGAGACCTTTTTCCGGCATCGAGGTGACGACGTCGACCTCGACGTTCAACCGGTGAGCGAGGCTCGGATCGCCGTAGCCCATGGCGTTGAGTGCGCGCAGTCGGCGGCGAGCCCCCACTGCTGGGGTCAGATCACGCCCACGGCTCGGGTGAAAAGTGATCGCGAGGATCGCGTCCGCGATGGCGGAGGTGGTCGTGAGAGTCGAAGTGCTCCTCAGCGACCGGATTGTCGCGACCGGCAGGGAGGCCAGGTCAGCGATCAGAGCGGTCGTCATGCCGGCGCACATCAGGGCGTTGATGTGGTAGCGCACATCAACCGTGTCGACAGATGTATCGACGTGACGGGCAGGTGTCCAAGCCTGCCCGTCACGTCCCCCTAAACCCGACTGTCGCGATGTCTGGAACCACCCGTCGTCGCGACTGGGCAAAGCAGACCGGGCGGGGAATCCGGCTGCATTCAGTCTAGCTAGCTGAGTGGCGCATACGGACGAGCGTGCGTCGCGTCGATGCGCAGAAGTCTGGGACAAGGGTGGGGCAGCTGAAACGGTAGTGGTCATCGGATGCTCTTTTCCGTTTAGCGGCTGGTCAGGCCGCATGTACGTGGGAACTGTTCGTACTCGAGCGCACCGGGTTCGAGTTCAGCGAGTGATCAGCGCTGCACCGCATCGCATTTACCACTGGAATTTAAACCCGGTATGCACCGATGGTATCTACATCTTCAATAGGATGTCCAGCGATGAACGGAAAATCGCAGTGAGAGCGCCCCTGAACGGCTTCAAGCCCCAGGCCCTCGAAGACGCGCGCACTACTGCCGGAATCACGCGCGGCGACCTTTCCCGCGCAATAGGCGTCGACCCGACCACCATCCACAACTGGGAAACCTCGCGAACGCACCCTCAGCCCGACCACCTCGCCCGAGCCGCCGAAAAGCTGGGAATACCCCTCGACCGTCTCGTCGTCGTCCCGGAGGACAGTCGGACCATCGCCGACCTGCGGAATCTCGCGGGATTGACGCAGAAGCACGTCGCAAACCGAACCGGACTCAGCACCACCACCATCGGCCGAATCGAACGGGGCGAAGGAAGCCTGTCCGATCGACACGCCACAGCACTCGCTGAGGCTCTGCACCTGGAAGAACGCACAATCCGCGACGCATTCATCCGCGCACGGAATCGACCGCTTCCTACTTGATAGCTCGGCAACAATCACCCCCGTGCTCATGCACTGTCCCCGCGGCGCAACCGCTGCTGCCGGCGACGATCGATTGAGCGCCGTGCTCCGCTGAGAGCCAGAGTCACAGCGAGCACCAGAACTGCCACGACGATGATCAGCCGGCGGAGGTCGAGGCCTGCACCTTCCGTGCCAGGGATAGTCACCAGCGGTGATGCCGAGGCCGCAACGATGAGATCGTGAGCGAGCAGCCACGCAGTTGCCTTAGTCGACATCGCTGGAAGAGCCGCGACAAGTAGGCCCAGAATCAATGGGGCCGCCATCAACAGAGACAGTTGGTCCTCGTCGGACAGGCCTGTTGCATTCTGCGCGGGTTGGATGGGCCGCTGAGGTTGACTGGGGTGCATGGGATCTCCTCCTAAACTGGCTTCTATCTGGAGGAAGATCCGGTGCAGCGGGCTTGTGTGACAGATGGCGGCGTTCTTTTTCACAGCCCAGCGAAAGCCGTAAAGCTCACACCCGAGGCAGGCTGCATATCTCGACGGAGCCGCGGGCGGCGCCGAGAGCTGTGCAAGCGGAGACCAGCGAACTTTCGTAGCGCTGAAGACCTAATCGAATCGCCCCCGCTCTCCTTGACGGCGGGGGCGATTCTTCACGCAGGCACGTCAATCGACGATCTTGAACCCTGCTGCAGCGAAGGCTTCATCGAACTCGGAGACTCCCTCGAAGTGGTCGACGAGCCGCGCGAAATCGTACTCCCAGCTGCTGGTGACAACGTCGCCCTCGTCGGGGCCCGAGAACTGCTCGTGCGCCCAGGGCAGGAGGACGCGACCTCCGTCAACGACCGCGAAAAGCACCCGATCGACGAGAGAGCCGCGGTAGAAGATGTCGCCTATTGAGATCCAGACGTCCTCGTTGGGGAAGTTCTTCGCCCAGTCGAAGCTGCGAGGAGGCCTGCTGCCGGCGTCGCGCAATCCCCTGAAGTCGAGATCGAGTCCCCAAGCAATCGAGATATCGATGTCGTCTCTCAAGATGGCGACGTTGCCATGGCTCTCGACCTCGTTCTCGATCGCGTCGGTCTTGCCGACCAACGCCGTGACCGTCCGGTCGCGGTAGCTTGGCCCGGCGCCACCACCCCAGCAGTGGATGTGATTCCAATCTTCAGTCGTTGTTTCGCGGATGATCTTCCGCAGCTCGTCCAGCTTCATTGGCTCCCCCTCGTTGGTGTGGGAACGGGATCTGTTTGATCCGTCAGCGTGATCGTATGTTGGAATCGGGTATCTCACATTTGATCCACGCGGGGCCTTTGTGACATGTCACCCTTACGGGGCAAGGCCACCGGCAGGATGGCAGGTAGGCCGACGCAATGGGCGCGAAGAACGCAATGGGCGCGAAGAACGCAATGGGCGCGAAGAACGCAATGGGCGCGAAGAACGCAATGGGCGCGAAGAATAAGAAACCTCGGAGTCCGCGGCGCCCAGGGAGGGATACTTGTCCAATGTGGGGCGACCTGTGGATATTCCCGTTCGATGTCACAATTTGGGGTACGGTTGCGTCTTGGTTTAGCGCAATCATCAGTAGTCTCTCGATTTTCGCAGCCGCTGCTTACTACATTATCGATAAATGGCAGGCAGCGAAGTCGCAAGCGCGCCATGTTCGTTTCGTGAGATGCTACTGGACGAAATTTGCAGTAAAGGCGGAAGTACACAATCATTCAGACGAATCTATTTTCGATGTGACCGTGCTGTGTGGGCGGAGACCCTTTCGCGACTACATCAACCGATTAATGGATAGTCGGCCTGTCGAGATGGACGAACTGCCCGGGTTGCTGGAAGCTTGGCAAGCGCTTCCGGGCGGAAATGTACAGGTCAGGAGTTTTCAGGACTCCCATATCCGGCCAGGGGAATTTATTTCAGTTTACTACGCCGGAGCGCGCTCCCTTGGGCTTGTGTACTGGATCGAGTTTCGCGACTCGATGGCACGCCCATGGCGGATGCAGCTAGATCAGCACGAACCCATTCGCATCCGTGAACACTGGCGTCCCAAATATACGTTGACTGAAGTTCTGAAATACCGTGGCGCCCGAAAGTACCGAGAAGAGCGAAAGCGGGTACAGACGTGGATAACACAGAATGCGCACAAGTAGCTCCACTTTCCACGAACAACTCAGATCTATATTTCATATCCACTCTAGACTTACAGCTAGGATATCGTAATAGATCAATAGTTGCACTAACTGGGGAATTGAGTGCTTGCAGTGCCAGCCACGGCTAACCGTAGAGTCCTGACCCACTTAGCAGACTGATCAGCGTTAAACTCGTGCTGTTTTTCAGGGCCATACCGAAGGGGAGACGCAGTATCCGAAAAGAGCAGGTTCCTAATCGTATCTGTCTCAGAATTCGCAAGTTTCAAGAAGAGCTTCGACACCTGATCCATAGCCCTTACAACATGGTCTGTGCCGGCACCGATACTAAAGGTCGCATAGAAATCATCGAGCGGCGTTCGCCTGTGATCGCATAGGGAGGAAAGGACTGAGTCCACATCTTCGTGTAGCCACGATAGGTTCTTCTCCATCCGCCGAATACGCACCTGCTCATCGATTAATTTCCATTTGTTCGTTATAGAAATCCACTTAACTCGATAGTCAGCCGAATCTGGAATCATAGGCTTGGCAGCGAAGAGCATCTCTTTTAGATCCTCGCCAGCAACACGCAGACAGTTGCTTAGACTCTCGTCGTCGCCTTCATCCAAGTGCTGCCGGGCAGAGGTCAAAGTAGCTCGATAGAGTTCGATCATCGGCGGCGTTCTAACGATCAGTACTTCTTCGAGATCGTCATCGCACAGGCTCAGCGCCGCATCTCGAAACCCCGTCCAAGCCTCGGCCGTCAGGGTGTTAATTGCTTCTGCTTCGATCAGGTCGGCACGTTGTTCGACGACTGTTGCGATAATGAAGAATGCGACAGGAACGCCGATACAGAACCCAATCAGTGCAGTCAACACGTTGAGAGTGAAGGCCAGACCGGTCCACACGTCGTGCAGATCACCGACTACGCCTGCAGCAACTCCGCACCATCCAGCAACGAACATGATGCCGAGAATCCATCGGACGGACAGTGGCGTGTGCTTGAACGCCGCCTTGAAGTTCATAGGCATATGCTGCCCGGTCCAGGTGTCGAGGAATAACCCGACTCGACGTAGCGGGAATCCCCATCTGATAGAGAGTTCGATCTCGAGCCGAATCCCCCTACCAGAACGACCATCGAGGTGGCCTGGGAAGCCAGCCTCTATGTCTCAACTGGCGTAGTCCCTGCTCAGCCCATAACCACCATTCGAAAGGAACCTCTCTCCCTGGAGGGACCGTCAGCTCGCCGCCGGAACAGGCTGTCAGACGCCCTTCCCACCGGCCGTTTCCCGACACGGGATCCCTGGGTGATCGCCCGCCCCGATACCCTTCGCACAGTGGCTACAGACCAGTACACCCCTCATGGCGACTACCAGTCGATCAGAAAACGCCGCTGCCAATCGGATCGCTCACTTTGCGCACGAAGCAACGAAGACTCCGTTCGACCCGAAGCAGCTCGGAGTGCACGCGCGTGTTCTGAAGAAGGGCTTCGACGCTCACACGACCGCCGACGAGTCCGTGGGATCGGACTGCGTCAAGTGCCGCCAACCCTGGCCGTGCGCCAGCATTCGCCTCATTTTCGTGCCACTGAACGTCCTAGATTGATGCGAATGCAGCCGGTTGCGAGCCTATACGGACCGAAATGGCCGCAGACTTTCGGTGGGATCGCAGTCGCTAGGCTTCGGCAATGAGCATCGCACTCACCCTCGCTGTTTCGAGCAAGTTCGACAACGCGATGACGCATTGCGACAACCTCATCGAGGTACATAACCGGGCGGGATCGGGCGGACGCGGCCGGAGAACTGCCGAGACGTCGGTTAACCGAGCAGTTGTTGTGATTGCCATCGCGAGCTGGCAGGCCGTTGTGCAAGACATGGCGCGATTCCTCGTCGAACACCATATGCCTCAACCCACAGATCCGGGATATGGCGTCGCGAAGCTCATTCGGGGCCAGGTATTTGGCGAGATCGGCAACTTTTCGACCCCCAACGCGCAGAATACGCGCAACCTTCTTATCTCCGCCGGGTTCGATCCGCGGAACTACTGGACATGGACGACCAGGGGTCAAAATCGGCAGATGCTGACTCTCCGGCCTCATGAGGTTGAGGATCGCCTTCGAAAATGGTTGATGATTCGTCACGCCATCGCCCATGGTGACGAAGCGATGCCGGATGTCGATGTCCTTCAAGCGGTCAAGCAAAATGCCGTTCGGCCTGGGCAAGGTCCAGCGATTCGATTGGAGGACGCCAAACAGTGCATTGCGTTCATCCGGAAGCTCACCGACGTCACCCTCGGAGGGATCAAAGCTGAGCTTTAGCCGCTCTCGCCAAACAGCCCGACGGTTCCGGATCAGGTTCCGGATGCTTCCTCAACCACACCATGCGTTTCCGCTGTGGACGCCACGCAGCCTGGCATGAGATCACCGCAATACGGTGCGGCAACGCGGCATTTCACGTCGAATGGGAAGATCAACGCGAAGCGGCTGACTGGGCGCCTCGGCCATCGAACGGCTTCCCCCTCGGGTCATCGCGCCGCTGCCGTTGGCTTTCCGGTGGCCGGCTGTCAACGACAGGAAGGACGTGATGGTGGCTCGCAAAGGTCGTGCTCAGACCTGAGTTGGCTCATTTCGTTAGTGCGTGAACTCAGGGCTCCACAATCCGGTCGAGCAGGGCCTTCGTGTTGGCCTCGACGTCGGGTGGGAACGTGTGGCGAGTCCCGTTGATCGCGATGGTCGCCGACCGTAGTGGTCTCAGCAGTTTCACGACCTTCCCGATCGCGAATCCGCTACGTTCCTGCACCACCCGCGAGACCGCCAACGCCGTGAACACCACGGTCAGGTGCGCCTCGATCGCATCACGGGTCCGGTGGAAGATCGGCCGCGCCCGCAGATCCGTCTTCGACATCCGAAACGACTGCTCCACATGCCACAACTCGTGATACTTCCCGATCACCTCACCCGGATCCATCACCGACACAGGAAGATTCGTCACATAACCCTTCAAGCCCACGAGCATCCGCGCCCGCTCCAGCGAGGCCGTATCCAGCCGTCGGCCCTTCGCAGTCGCCTTGACGAACCGTGTCGACTTCGGGACGGTGTCACCGTCGACCACAGCACGAGCCCGCGCCTCCTGCGCGTTCAGGGTCTTCTCGTCACGAGCCGCCCGACTGCGCGAGTACTGCCACACCGCCCGCCACGCATTCGGATGCTCCGCCTGATTCCAGACGGGTTCGGCGCGTTTACGGGTGTTGTTCACCACCGAGCGACCATGCCGCGGCGTGATCGTGTCGATGATCTGCCCACCTTTGAAAACTGTACCGTTCCAATGGAAATGGGAACAGAGATCACCGGGCGCCTTCGTCACCCGTGACCCGACGATGAACTTCAGGCCCGCCCGATCCAACGCCGCCAGATTCGCCGCCGACAGCATCCCGGCGTCGGCGGCCACGACCATCTCGACGCCCTCGAGATCGTGGCGGGTCTGGAACTGGCGCACGATCGGCACAATCGTGTGGGTTTCAGCGGCGTTGCCTTCGTAGCATCCGATTTCGAGGGGGAAGCCGGTGCGGTCGACGAGCAACCCCACCACGATCTGCGGGTCGACCCGACGTTCCTTCGAGTACCCGACTTTGCGCAGGTCATCCTCTTTTTCGGCTTCGAAGTACAAGGTCGTCACATCGTAGAGCAACAGGCTCAGGCCGCCGGTTTCGGCAGCGTGGGCGAAGCACTGCTCGGCGATCTTGTCCCGGTACTCGCCGGTGATGACCTGCTTGAGGTGGCGTTTGATCGTGGCGTAGCTGGGCGGGTCGGCGCCGAGGTCGTGCAGGACCCGGCCGGCGTCGAGTTTCGAACCGGGTTCGACGATGCGGGCGATCACCAGATCGCGGAACACCTCATCGTCGACGATTCCGAAGCCGAGTTGCTCGTACACCTCGGTCATCACCTGGCGCAGCAGCACCGATCCGGTGGATTCGGTACGTCCCGGCGCATCGATCCTCGCGGGTTTCTCGGCGGGGTCAAGCAGTGTCTTCTGCCCGGTGGGCAGGGGTTTTTCGACCGGGATCTGGGGTGTGACACCCAGATCGAGAGCCTGCTGGTCGGGTTCGAGCCATGCCCGGGCGCGTTCGAGGAGCATCCCGAGTTCGAGGTCGGTGTGGGCGGAGCCGATGTGTGTGACGATCTCCTGCCGGCCGTTTGCGTATCGGGCGATCTGCACGGCCGTGGCCCCGGATTTGGTGCGCACCTTCCTGATAAACGCCACCCGCCGAGCCTAAACCGATGCGATTAGTGCGTGAAATCCGCCCGATCCGAATACAAGCAAGCAGGTCACAGGCGTGAGTACCCGTTCACCGCCGAAACGTGAGCCAACTCAGGTGTCAACGACAGGAAGGACGTGATGGTGGCTCGCAAAGGTCGTGCTCAGAAGGGCGAATCAGACGTCGAGCTGCTCGCCCACCGCATAGTCGAACACAACTCTTTTGTGTGGCTGGACCCGCATGACGACGGTAGCGAGAACGGAATGGTCGACTACCGGGTCTTCGACAAACCCGAGATCGACGAGTGTCGGCGGTGCATCGGAGTCCTGGAGGTGGGTTCGATTACCAACTCGGACTACCGCAGCTCTGTTGGCCAATACCGGCGGCGGTTCAA
Source organism: Rhodococcus sp. 4CII (assembly GCF_014256275.1). Taxonomy (NCBI): domain Bacteria; kingdom Bacillati; phylum Actinomycetota; class Actinomycetes; order Mycobacteriales; family Nocardiaceae; genus Rhodococcus; species Rhodococcus sp. 4CII. The sequence goes on along the minus strand of NZ_JACCFE010000004.1, from coordinate 36,428 downwards.
GGGGTTCGACGATTCCACTCTGTCTTGCAGTTGGGCTGTCATGTGTGAGTTCGGCGTGACTTTTCAGGGCTTACAGGAGCGATTGACTCCACTGCTCCGCAAGCTGGAGGACAAGGGCGTAGATACCCTTGTCCGAGGCAGGCGAGATACCAGCACGGTGGAGCTCGAACGCGAACTCAACGCCATCGCAGGAGTTGTCCAGATAGTTCGGACCCGCGAAGGCGAGCGCTCAACGCGAGTGGCCATAGACTTCATGTCGCATGCCAAAGGGACCACGACTCCCGACAGCACGCTCGAGGTCGTCGAGGCGTTCCTGGCCAGTGACGATAAGGACCCAGTCGGTATCCGCAGAAAGGTCATGTCGGAACCGGAACTCCCCTATCACGGCGTGTACCTCCACCTCGACGGTGCTCCAGAGCCCGTGCCGGACTCTCAGTTCGGCGAGTACCGTCACTTCGCGGCGCCGCTCCAGTTCGACCTGATGCCCACCCGTTCACCCAAGCTGCCCGAGGGGTTCACGGACCTGTGGCTCATCGGGAGGTTCGGACAAGGTTGGCACTGGGACCGCGAGTCGGGATGGACCTTCGTCGCAGCTCCCCCGTTCGGCCCGCAAGAGCAGCCCTGATCCTTCGGACGCCGGCCGCGTGCGCTCGGGGGGACCTGGTCAGAAGTCGAAAGGAGCGAGGTTGGGCGTAGTTCTACGCCCCGGCTGCTTCGCAGCCCGGCGAGTCCGGCGCAGACAGTCGTCCGTTGCCAGCTCAGCCAGATACATGGATGGGTTTGCGAATCGATACGTAGGAACTATCAGGTAAGGCGAGGTCGCCGAACTCATCGGTGTCGCTGCGCCAGGTCAGCGAAAGCAATGAATCTTCGATGATGTCCGGCTCGGGATCGGTGTCTACGACGACCCATTCGTCAATGTCCTCCATCAGCAACAGGTCCCCGAGTGCGACATCGGCGGCGCGAACATCGCGGACCGGACCGTACTGGTCCTCGTAGGTGTCAGGTGAATCCTCCGGTATGTCGAAGACCTCGGCGCCGCCGCCCGCCGGTATCTCTGGTTCGGTTGCTGCTGACTCTTTGACCAGGGCTAGTCGAGCGCGTGAGGACTCCGCCCGAGCGGCGGAGGATTCGAGTTGTGGAGCAGAGAGCTGGTCTAAGAACGAGGCGGCATCGGTTGGGCCGGCGGCTGTCGGGGTGCGGTAGTCGTTGAGCTCTACCGCTGCTTCGTTGGTGGGCTCGGCGCGGCCCCCGAGTAGCCCGAGGAGCGCCGTCGGCGACGCGAGACGCCGATCGGTTTCGTGGGTCATCTTCGCTCTTCTGAGTACCGGATCGAGGTCGGGTCGGTCGCTGGCCAGTACCCATTCGGCTTCGATGTAGTCGAAGTATGTCAGCGGTGCCGGTTCTGACATGTCGTCGGTGGCGTCGATGTCCGGAAGTTCGTCCGGTGGGACGATCAGCAATCGTGGATGGCGTGTTATCGGGGGTCGGAGGGTGTCGAGCAGATCGGACTCGAAGGTGCCGGCTCGCGTCTTGCGTGGGTCGGGTACGCGGTAGCACTGGATCTCGATGGACTGATAGTTGTCGGTGACGGTGGTGCCGCGGCCGCGGCACTTGCGGGGCACGCTGGTACCGATCGTCGGTGATTGCCACATCATGAGTGCCCCTTGTGGTGAGAGGCGGCCCATGGAGATGCGCATGGCGAAGTTGTCACGCATGTCGCCGAGGAAGTACTGCGCGTCGGGACGCTGAGTTCCGAAGACTAGATGCACTCGCGAGGTTCGGGCCTTGCGTGCCATCGACGCGAGCATGTTGAGCACCGGTGGCTGTCGGGCGCCACCTTTCGGTTTGACCCTGGAGTACCAATCTTCGACGTTGCCGCGGAACTCCGCCCATTCGTCGAGAAAGACCAGTACTGGTTCGAAGTCCGCTTCTGTCGCCTCGCCGGTAACGATCTTCTGGTAGCGGAACTCCATGAGATCGCGGGCGCGATGGACCAACGCCACTTGCTGCTCGATGGTCGTAGCGACGACTTGTACGTTGGGCCAGTCCTGGAATCCCAGGAATTCGACGTACTTGCCGTCGAGGACCCAGATCGGCCATCCACGTCGCGAGAAGTTGACCAACAGATTGTGTGCGGTCACGGTCTTACCGCTTCCGGGTGGGCCGATCAGCATCAGATTCGGGTCGATCGCCGGCCGCCACACAACCTCGTTGCCGTCTTCGTCGATTCCGTACGGAATTTCCACCGAGTCGTAACTGGCCAAGAGATCGGCCCCGGGGTCGAGGTCCGGTGCCGGCAACCAGACACTGTCCGGGAATGCTGTACGTTGCTCGAATCGAACCCAATCCGTTTCAAGGTTCCACCGTGCTCGCCAGCGACCGGGCAACGTCGCACTCATTCCTCGTTCGACGCGGGTCCGGTAGCCATCCGATTCCAGTTTCGGACCAAGTTCGTGACGTACTTCCATTGAGGTCACTTCGCCCGTTTCGGCGGCGACGTCGATCGCGGTTACGGTCGCGGTCGGGCCCAACAGCTGGGCGATGATCCGCTTCGCGCGCACAACCTGGTCGCTGTCGGAGACTTCTCGTTCCGGCTCGGCAGCGGGCGTGAAGATCAGGCGCCGGCGGGCGGGGTCGTGCTTGTCGAGTGCGAAGAAACCCCACCCTTGATCTTCGAAGACTCCGCAGATATCAGCGAGCCACGTCTCGTCATTCAGTGCCTGTGTCGAGTCGTAGTGCACGGTGAGTTTCCCCGGAAGTCCCGGCCATCCACGACTCCATTTCGACGTCGACAGCACCGCCCGGGTGGCCTCCGGCAGTCCCACGATCGGGCACAGCCTTTCGATCACCTCGTCGACGTCGACATCGCGAAGCTGCTTACGTTTGCCGGCTACTCCGGCGTAGACGGCAGCGATCGACAAGCCCGCCGCGGCGGGCATCGCGAGGGCGCTGTATCCGAACAGCGGAGCGGCGGCGCTGGCACCGACCGCGGTGGTACCCAAACAGAAGCTGTCGCGAAGCCAGGTGTGCGGCCGCGGGGGCAAGGAACTGATTCGGGGAGAGCGTGCGAACCGCGCACCACTTTGCTGCGGAGGTGTGGTTGTCATCGCCAGGCCTCGCCTTCACCAGTCGCCGAGGAGAGCACGGGCGTGCCGGCACCGCGATTGCCTTCCTCTCGCCGATTCGTACTACCTGACTCCGCGTATCCAACTGCCGATCCGTGCCGCGGCCACCTTGCGTTCGCAGTTCGCTGATCAGTTCGCATTTCCACGCTGCTCCCTCCTGCGCGAGCGAGCACACCACCTCGCCGCTGATTGATCTCTCCTACTCGGAGGAAGATCCCGGTAAGGGAGCTTGTGTGACACGCGCTGGCCAAGTTTTCTGGTCCGTGCTCGCTCCACAGCGCTCATCGCCTCATGTTGGAGTCCTCTGGGAGGCGTCCCATCCTCATCCCATTGACCCGACTGTCCGGTGACACGGGATTGTCCTCGGTGCGGAGCTGTGACCTGGGCCGAGGAATTTTGACTGGCGGGATTCGGGTGTGCCTGTCAGCGTTTCGGGGGTTGGTGACATGGCCGCCGGGCGCTGTGTGCCAGTGAATCTTGCTTGAACCGGCGTGTGTTGCCGTCTGCTCATGCACCGTCGGCAGGCTGCGGTGATTCGCATCGGCCCCTGCGAACTGGCCTGCCGGCCAGGGTGGGTGAACTCGAACCGAGCAAACTACAGTGGCGAGACAGCCGGGATAAGCAAGATTCATTGGCAAAAAGGAAGATCTTCTGTCACAGGACACCGACCTTGCGAAACACCGCCATGCCGGTACGGCAATCCCCGATGTCCCGACTCAGTGCATCTGATGCCGCAACGAAGCTCTGACCAGCTATGCATCAGATAGGCGTGGTCGGCCTCTTCACGCGTGGCTCAACCAAGCTGATGCACACGGAACGGCGGCCTGTGGCCGCGATTCTCCTGGTAACGCAGCACGCGCCATCGGAGCGCTGGTCAGGGAACTCCGCATCAGATCCACTGCGCCGGGCATCAGTTTGACCGCCGCCGGCATCAGATTCACTGAGTCGACATCAAATGCACCGAGTCAGGACACCCGTGTCCTAGCTCAGTGGATCTGGCGAGATCACAGAGGCCGCACCTGCTGCTCGCCAGGTCTATTGAGTCGCCGCGGCGACTTCGGACTCAAGGAACGTGGCGAGCATGGAACTCGGTGCCTCGATTCATTCCCGATCGCGGGGGTGACCACCTCGGATTCGCCAGGTTCACTGAGCCTCCGCCAGATGGACCGCCACACTCGCCATATTCAATGAGCCGTCGCCACCTTCACCGAGTCAGGACAACCCGATTTACACCCACCACCCCCTTGACACGTGGGTTACGCTCCGACCAGCGCAACGAAGAGAGCATGGATCGGAGCGAAGACCCCGCGTAGGGATATATTTCCGCTCAGGCAACAACCCATCTCACGCGTGTTGATCGTTCCTTGAGCCTCGCTTGCGTACCTGTCCTTGGCGCGATGCCACTGATCTCGCTGGTCTCGCACACCGATCGCGAACCCGTCCCAACGCCGTCCCGCCACCGTCGGCATCCGGTACGGGTTCAGCCGACAGTGCTCCTCTGAACGAACAGCTTGGCGTTGCCGCTCGCTCGCGGCAGGGGCGGAAGAAATGGTTGCTCCTCCAGTCCGAGTAACACTGCTGGCCCGGCAGCAGTCAGTTACCCTGGGCCTGGAATGCAGTACGAGTTTCACGAGTTTCAGAAAGCGCCAGCTTTCGACACTCACCTCTGAGAAAAGTGACGGCCCGGCCAAGGCCATAAGCGGAGGACCTGCCAAGTCCTCCTCGCGAAAACACCCCCGCCAGGGGGTTTTTCGTGTCTCTGAACGTCTGCGCTGATCCCGAGGCGGGACCACTTACCCCTTATTGCCAAGGGGTCGGACTTCACCCGGGACGGGCATGAATTCGCCACATGAATTCGCCTCACCCTGCCCGAGTGCGCACTTTCCACTACTACCGAGCGGTGGGTGGCCGGCCTTGTGCCGGGCGTCGGGCAATAACGTCCGAGCGAGTGTCAGGCCGCCAACTTCTTCATGTGCTCACGCACGGCCGGCACGTATGCCTGGGTCTGGCCGAATGGCGGAATCCCGCCGTAGGTGACGACGGCACCCTCCCCGCCGTTGTAGGCGGCGATGATCAGATCGGTGAAGTCGCCCTTGACGGCTCCACTGTCGTGATGCGGTCGAAGGTAGTCGGCGATGTGGCAGAGATAGCGCCCTTCCGAGGCGATCGCGTCGTACGGATTGAACGGGTCGGCAGCGTTCGGTGGTTCCGCTTTTCCGTTTCGATCTAGACCGGAATCCGTACCGAAAGCCTTCCAGGTCTCCGGCATGAACTGACTCATTCCTTCGGCGCCGCCCTGGTTTACTCCATCGCCCTTGCTGACGGCCTTTTCGTTGAACCCGGACTCTTGTTGAACGATGCCGGCAACCAGAACCGGGCTCACCTCTGGGCACTGAGACCCAGCGGCCGAGACTGCGTTGGTGTATTGCGGCGGGATGCTGCCAGGGGCGAACTTGGTCTGATCACCGCCCTCTGGCGGGCACGGCTCCGTGGTGGTCGTACCTCCCGGAGCGCTGCCGTAGCGGGTCTCGGCGGTCGGCATCCCGCCGCCCTTGAGTGTCACGTGTACGTGGTCGAAGTGGTTTTCGGTGTAGCCGTGGCGGTCCTCCATCAGTGTCCAGTGGCCGGTGCCATCCCAGTAACGCTGTTGCCAGATCAGGTACTCGACGTGCAGGGCCACCTTGTTCTGTTGGAGGTACAGGGCGATCTTGTCGCCGAGCGCCTTCCCTTGGGCGCTCGCGGAGTCGGGAATCATGATGTCGACCGCGCGGCCGTCGGGGTGGTCCTGGGCGACGTCGTCCGTGGGGCGCCATCCGCCGATGGTTGTGATCTCGGGGAAGGCCACCGCGATTGTGCGCATGACGCGGATGGAGTCGACCTGCATGTGCGCTTCGCTGCCTTTGTCGGCGGGCAGCGGTGGTAGGTCGCCACCGGTGGAATCGGTATGGGCGACTAGCTCTGCTGGTCCTCCATTGGGCGAGATGGTTCCTTGTTGTGTGAGCCACGGAATGGGATCTACTCCGCCGCCCAGTGACCAGCCTCCGGGGTAGATGCCGAAGTGAAGATGCGGTCCACTCGACTGTCCTTCGCTGCCCACCTTGCCGATCAGTTGGCCCGCTGTGACCTTGTCTCCGGTGTGGACGAGGACCCCGGACGCCTGCATGTGCCCGTATAGGGATTCGACGATCTGGCCCTCGATGGTGTGCCGGATCCGAATCCAGTGTCCGTAACCGGCGGCGGGCTCTGCGGCGATGACTTCGCCGTCACCGGCGGCGTAGAACGGGGTCTCCAGTGGTGCTGCGTAGTCCTGGCCGTCGTGCATGCCTCCCTCGCGCAGACCGAAGGGTGAGCTGATTGTGTAGGTGCCTTCGGCCATCGGGACCGCGAGGGATCCGGGTTTGATTCCCGTGAGGCTGCCGCCCCCGGCGTCTGGCACAGGTTGACCGCAGTTCGTGTCACTACCGGTCGTCGCGAGGATGACCAGTATCGGAGCCATCATGAGGACCATGGCGAAGGCGGGTATGCCGGCGAGCAGCCACCACCACTTTTTCGAGCTGCCTTCCTGTGTGTCCGGGGTCGACGGTGGTGTGTCGAGGAGCGTCATCAGCGAGCTCGGTGGGCCAGTGCGCTTGGCTTGACTACCGGCGCGGATCCGGACTGCGCGGCGGCAGCGAGCAGCTGAGCAGTCTTCGACGATGAACCGTTGGGGATCCCTGTTTCAGCAGAGGCGGGTCTGGCTGGTCGCGGGGTGCGGCTCAGTGTCGTCGGCAACATCACCGGCGCCCCAGATGTGGTGGTGAATTCGCGGAATCGGCGACCGTCAGGGCTACTGGTTGTCGTGGCCGAGGCGCGGACCTGGCCAGGGTCGGGGACCGGCAATGACGGGGCGACCCCGATGGGGTGCGTGATGCCGGCCTTGTCCGACACCGCCGTTTTCGACAGTCGACTCCGGACAGCGTCGGCAGCGTTCGTAGCGGCGGTTCCACGACTGGTCCGGGCACCGACCGTGCCTGAGGTGGACTTCGGGTAGCTGTCGGGATCGGCGATCGAGTCGACCTTGTTCTTCGCTCGCTTCGCCGTCGAGGAGAGGACCCGTCCGGCAACCAGCACTGCAGCCGCCCCGCCGGTTGCTGCGGTCGACGTGGCTCCGGCTGCGACTTTTCCGGTCGTTGCCGCGGCAGTGCCGGACTTCTTCGCTAGTGCTCCTGCCCCCTTAACCACGGCCCTTCCGCCCTGGTACATGTGGCGTCCGTTGGCGGCCATCGCCGCGATGTCGCGCGCGGTGGTGGGCGTTGAGCGACTAATGGCGGTCGGTGCGGCGTTGGGCCGTTTAGCCAGAATTGTTGCCAGGTTGTCCGACATTCGCTTCATTCCCTTGACCGCTCGGCGGAAGAGGAGAAGTGCGGTGACCAGGAAGATGTCGACGAAGAACACCGTGCGGATCAGGTTCGATTCGTCTGCTGCGAAGAGATCCTCGACGACCATGACGTATCCCACGAGGAAGACGATGGCGAAGATCATCTGCAGCAACGCCATTGCGACGTTGGCAATGGTCCGCCAGAACTGCCCGCGCATCGAGGGTGCGATGGCGAGGACGACTCCTGGTATCGATTTGATGGCATTGCCGATCGAGACACCTGCGGCGATGATCAATCGGCCGGCGAGGTAGATCGCGAAGGCCATGAGGAGTGCGCCGGCGAAGATCAGGAAAAACAGGCCCATTGCTTGTCCGGGGCCGGGGTTGTCGGCATAGGCCTTCATCGGCCCGTCCTCCCCCTCACATTTGGCGATGGCATCTTTGACGCGGTCTTCCGGTTTCGCGTCGGGATTGATCAGGTCAAGGGCTACGCCTGCCCCAGGGGCGATCTCGGAGACGACGTCCTGCGCTTTGTCCGCGAGTCCAGGCTCCTTTGGCTTCGCGAGGTACGCGGCGTCGAACTCTTTGACGCATTTCCCGTTGTTTTCCGGGGCATCGAGAACGACTCCGAAGTTGATCAGTTGCGTGGGTTGGCGGATGAACGTATCGATGAGTTTCGATTCGATTGTCTCGATCTCGGTCTGCGGGTTTCCGCTGGTATCACCACCGTTCGCCAGCCCTGAGGCGACTTCCAGGCCCGCATCTCGCGCCGACAGCACCAGCCCGTCGTCCCCGAGGACGCGATCGACCGGGTTCGAGAGAACGCCCACGGCCGCGGCCGCGATGACGCAGGACATGAGGAGCTCGTAGATTCCGGTGGAGAATCGGCCGCGGATGATCCAGATGGCGACGCTGAGTCCGGCGACTGTGAGCATCAGCGGGGTCAGCGCGAACTGGTCGGTGATGGAGGTGACCGAGTCGGCGATGGTGCGCACGGGCGTGAGGATCAGCTCGAGCCATTCGAACGAGAGCACCCAGGTGATGAACCAGATGGCCGTTGCCATCAGGAAGCGGAAGACCTCGTATTCGAGGGTGATGATGTACGCCCAGATCATGCGCCAGCCGCCGCCCACCGAGGCGTTGCCTTTGTCGATGGACAGGAAGTAGCCCCACGCGTCGATGCCGTGCGAATCTTTCAGATTCATCCAGGCGAAGAACGGGCTCGCACCGCCGCCGCCGGCGGGATCGGCGAGAGCCGGGGTGGCCACGATCACCAAGATGGCGCCGGCCGCGTGCCAGCCGGCGATGAGGCGGATGAGTAGCCGGCTCCACCAGCGTGCCCACAGCCAGCGGGTTACTGGACGGATCAGGTGTATCAGTGCGGTCAGCCAGGATTGCGGAATCCATGCGGTGACAAGCCACAGCAGTGAGCGTTTGGCCGCGGCGCGGACACTGAAATACTCCCGGGGTGCGGGGGCGCCGACCACCTCCCGTTCACGGGAGGACGCCGCGGCCGCGGTCATGCTTTCACCAGCTTGTTGTCCTTCGGAGTGGTCGACACTGCAATTCGGCGCGACTCGGTTGCCGGCAGCAGCGTCTTGATACGACCGACGTTTCCGCTGCCATCACGCATGTAACCTTCACCGCGGCGGTGCGGTTCGACGTACTTGTCTTTTCCGGTTGCCGGAGCTGTCTGCTCCATGTATTGCTTGACCAGTCCGTAGTCGTCCGGGTCGAGGCCAAGCCATTCAATGGCGCGCTTGGCGAGGGTTTCGTCTGTATGACGGTGCGCGATGCGGGTCTTGATCAGTCCACGCAGCTTCGGGGTGCCGAACGCGCAGTCCTGGTCGCCGAGTCCCACCGCGGCCGAGGACTTGCGGCCCTGCAGCACGAAGTCCTCGACGATGTCGACTCCGTCGTCGGCGCCCAGGAGGTGGTGTGCCTCGTCGACGAGGAACAACGCCATCTGGTCGGGGTCGGCGAAGCACTGTCCGCGGGCGACCTTCGCTATCAGGGTGTACACCGCGTGACCGAACCGCTTCTCCAGCGGCAGGTTCTCATAGAGGTGCTGCTTCTCGGTCTGCAGCTGGGTCGGCAAGTCGACCTTGTGGGTGCGGAAAATGATGCCGGGAGCAGTAATGGGCAGCGGGGGTAGATCTTTGCCGAACAGTGCCGCCGCGTAGGTGCGGCGGGCGTAGACGTTCATCGCTTCGCCGAGATCTTGGGCGTGGGCGATCGGGCAAGCACCGGACAGGAGGTGTTCGGTCAGCTCGCCCAAACCCTGGTAGGGGTGCTCTGCGCGGTACTCGGGCTCGAGCACCCTGGCCAATGCGATGCCCAGGTCTGAGGAAGGCTGGATCCGGAGCAGTGTCAACAACACGGACTGGGCCATTTCTGCTGCGAGTCCGGCCTCGAAGATCCTCAGTGGGTCCATGCTGTATTCGGGTTCGACGAGGTCGACCACGACTGCCTCGGTGACGGCCTTGGCCCAATTGGCGTACTCGCCGAGATCGCTTTGGTCGATACCGATGACCTGCCCCCCGCAGTCGACGACCTGGCCGGCGATCACCTTCATGGTGACCGACTTGCCCGATCCGAGCTCACCGGTGACCGCGAAGGATCCGGACTGGTCGCGCAGCGACTTTCCGGCGACGTCGTGGTGCACCACACCGATCCGAGAAGTGGTGATGTTCAGTGCCAACAGCGGGCCACTGCCATCGCCGAGATCGTTGCGAATGAACGGCATGTACGCCGCGAAATGCGTCGACGTGGTGATCTGCGCGAACTCGCGGACGATCTTCGAGGTGGGAACGCCAGGCAACATCGCCCACCACAGGTCTTCCTGGTAGCCGACCGGCGCGACCACCTTGTATTCCTGCTGTTCGAACGCTTTCACCAATGCCTTCGCATCAGTGAGTGCACCCTCCTCGGAATCAGCTCCTACCGCGAACAACGCCGTCCAGGCAACCTCGACCTCATCGCGGTTCGTCTCGAGCAACGAGGTGTATTCGGTCAACGCGGCGGCAGCGAGGTCGAGAACACCTTGGCCGCCGGCCAACTCTCCTTCCCGCTGTTCGTACTGCTCCTTCAGGTTCTCGAGCGCGCGCTTGTTCGCTCGCATGACATCGGCACCGGCGGTGACCTTGAGCCGTACGGCAAAGTCGACATCGATATCGCCGAAGTCGTCAGCGAGGGTGAAGAACTCCGAGCCGGGGAAATAGACGCCACCGGCGGGGGTGTCCGCGAGCGCGAGGAGCACTTGGTAGGAGGCAGGGTGGTCGACGAATTCGTACGGCTGGTCGACCTTCAGGACCCGACTGAACGTCGGGACCTTGCCTCGCCAACCCGGCGCCTTCTCTCGATCCGATTGGGCGCCCTCGTCGATCCGGCACGCGGACAGTGCGGCACCTGACTTTGCTCCTGGCGTCACGGCTGCGTCGGGCAGGTCAGGGTCGATATGCAGTCCGCGCGTCATCGCGTGCTGCCACAGCCACATCATCTGAGCGGGAGTGACCGGTTGCGCATCGAAGACACCGGGGATGTCGGCCATGATCCGGTTGGCCTGCCGGACACGGGCCCGGATCTCGTCATCGTCAATTGCGGTCCGCGGCAGCCCGATGTAGTCGGAGAGTGTGGTCCAGGCCGAATGAGCCGCGGCCTTGACCTGATCGACGGCCTTGGGTGTGGTCAGCGGAATGCTCAGCCAGTAGATCCTCTGCCCCGGGCGGTATAGCTCGATCGAGTCGAGAGTCGCTTCGCATTCGGTTGCCCAGTCCGGGTGTGCATCGAGATCGACGCCTTCGGTCATTCGGGAAACGACGGCTTCGGCGCTCAACGATGCTGCGATGCCCATCAACAGTGACTCGCCCGGAAGGGCGCGGACGAGCATCGTGTGCAGGGTACGAGCAGTGCGCTTGTCCACGTCGGGGCGGTAACCGTAGTCGATGCCCGTGAGCACGTAGTCCGCCCAGACAACGCCGGACTTCGTCCACCGGATGTTCGCGGCCATTGACAGTGTCGGCTGTTCCATAGTGGCGGTGCTTTCTACTCGGAGGTGCCTGCAGCAGCCAGAGCGAGGAGTTCCTTGACGCTCGATCGGCCGGCGCGATGGGTGGGCCCGCTTGCCGGTGTGGGCACCGGAGCGGAGGTCTGCGGTCGTGGTGCGACAGGTTTCGCCGATGCGGTTTCGGTGACCTCGGCGGTGGCGATGTGCACGGCCTGCGGGACGACCGTGGCGCTGAGTTCGGCGGCCGTGGGGTCGGCAGTGATGTAGCCACTCGGACGCACGATGTGGGGTGGCCGGATGGTCACCCGGCGGCCGTTGATCTGGATCTTGGCACCGGCCGGCGCGAAGGCTGCGGCGCAGATTCCCTGTGCCACTGAGGCGGGGCTCCGGCCGGCAAACCGGAGTTTGCCGACGACAAGGACGGTGCCCAGTGACCAGAAGGCGAAGAATCCGACGTTCCAGGAAATGCTGTCCCGAAGCCACAGTGGATGCAGGAGCCACAGGAGCCCTCCGACGATTGCGCCGCTGACGGCCTGCGGAACGGTGTAGGGACCGAACGGCAGCTTCTGTCCCTCGGGTGTACGCCCGATCAGCTGCGGCACCTTGCGAGCGCGGGTGAAGTTCTTGATGACTTCCCCGGTGGTGCGCTCGTCGCTCATCGCAGCACCGGCCCACTCGTGACTTCATGCCGGCGAAGCCGCGAACCCGCTTCCGCAGTGCTAGCTACATCGAACATTGGAGCCCTCCTTGTAGAGGTCGGTCGCGCAGTGAGGTCATTGCCGACAAGGCGTCTTTCAGCCGGTGCGAACGAGCGGAGATCACACGGGAAGGTCTAAGCCGGAACTCGGCTCGGCCACGAGGTGCACCGCGGCGGGAGCGCTCTCCAACTCCTCACCTGTCGAGTCCTTCAGGACGTCCATGTTGAAGACGACCCACAGTGCTGCTCCGCCGATGAGCGCTGATGTGATGAGTCGGGCAACTGTGAATGAGGCCATCAGATTCTTGAGAAGGAAGAACAAAACGAGGCAGCCGGCGGCCGACTGGAGGAGCAGCTTGCCGTCGCTGGTGAACTCCTGCGCCTTGTCGAAAAGCCCTACGGCGAGGACTGCGTTGTTGGGATCGGTGGCTGCGAGCGCAATGGACATGATGGGTTACCTTCCGGATGAATGAGGATCGGTTCCTGACGGGGAGAACAACGGCACGTCGCCGGCAGTCGGCACTGAGAGTGCGGGGGTCTGCCCTGATTCAGACGATGCGGGAACCGGACCTGAATCGGGCGATGCGGACTGCGGGGCACCCGTACTTGGTGTGGTCGAGCTCGGTGCGGTCGTTGACGAGGATGGTGTTCGGGGTGCCGCCGGCGGGTACAACGGCGTTGCGTCAATTGCGCTGACCTCCCACCGGCCGCCGCGGGAGGTCATCGTCAGGGCGTACTGCCCACTGACCGAATCGACCTCGGTGACTTTCTGCGCTGCCGTCACCAGGAGACGCACCACATCACCGTCAGGCAGTGGTGCCGATGCACTGGCAGTACTCAGGTCTTCCGACGAATAGACATCGGTGATTGCCACGCTGCGGTACGGCGCCGGGACAATCGGGGCGATCGAAACCCCCGGTGTGAGATAGCGGGCTACTTCCCCGTTGCCGGTCAACATCGCGGACAGGAACTCGTGCGCGGACGTGGCGATGGGATGGTTGGCGACCCGGTACTTGTAGCCGAGTTTGACGTCGATCGAGGTCGACGGTTCAGCTACTTCGGCGGGGAGTGCGGCGGCCCTCACGCCCGCTTCGGTGACCACAATCGGCACCTGAAAGTAGCGACGAACTGTGGGCGCATTCGCGTCCGTGGCGGCTTGAACTGACACCGAGACCGTCACCGCGTATGTCCGTGACTTCTGCTCGTAGTCGATCGACGCGACGGCCGGATCAGTCGCGGCAAACAACGGCGCGGTCGGAAGGCTGGGGTTTCCCGAGACGAAATGATCGAGTTCTTGTTCATTGCCACGCGATGCCTGGAGCCAGGCAACGACGAATTGCCGAGCAAGATCTTCGGCTTTCGCTTGACCGATTGTGTCGACGTCTGTGGTGTCCTTGGTGGCGTTGTCGGTGAGGTTCGGGGTGGGCGAGGATCCGAAGACGACGAGGATCAGGGCAACTGTTCCGGCGCCGAGTGCGGCGAGGATTCCTGCCTTGAGAAGTCGGGTGGTCCACACCTGCCGAAGGCCCCACTGTGCACGTTCCGCGCGCGCCAATTCCTCGGTTTCGTCGACAACGGAGTCGGCGCCATTTTCGGTCGCGGGATCGGTCTTGCTCTTGGGGCTGCGGCCGAAGTTGTTGATTTTCGCGAGGTCGATTTTCATCGGATGCCGGCTTCTGTCGTCGGGTCGGACGTTGTGCAATCGGGGGCGGAATCCGCGATGTCGAGTGCGGACGCCCGCGACAGCGCGGCGCGCGCGGCTGGCGCTTCGACGAACACCAACAGCCACAGCGAAGTGCTCGCGTCTTCATCGAGAGGGTTCACCGCCAGGGCTGCCGCGACTCGGCGGATCTCCTCGGTGACGGCGTGCACGTAGCCGAGATCGTGCAGCTGGGCTTGCAGCGAGTTGTCGAGCTCGTGCATCCGGTCCTCCTGGCGACTGGGGTGTGGAAGAGCGCCACACAGAAAAAGTGGGCTTCTATTTGGAGGAAGATCCGGGTCCGGGGGGCTTGAGTGACATCGCTCGCGAAACTTTTTTGAAGTTTTTTCTGCAGTCGCCAAGGGGTTATTGCCTCAGCCGAAAGAGCGCACGTGAGGGGCACTTCCTGCCCATCGCCGCGCAGCCGGGACCGTCGCGGCAACAAGCCTTGGCAATAACGACGACCCCTCCGGCAACAACAAACATGCAGTTCAGAGGCAATATCTGGTTGCTGTACTGGGCGCGAGACCACCTCGTCCGCGCCCAGAGGAGACCGATCGTGGAAACGTCCACCCACGTACCCACCGCCACCACAGCGTCATCGGCAACGCCGGTTCGCAGCACCGCGCAGAGCAATCTGTACAGCCGTTTGAACACGGAGTGGATGTACCTCTGCGCTCGCCCCGCAGCCGCCGCCGAAGTCTTGACGTGGTCGGTGAGCCAGGACGCGCTCCGTGAGGTCGCGGATCTCAACGATCTCGCCGCGGCGCACCGCCGAGATCGTGATGGTGTGCTTCTGGCGCTGCTGACACTGCATCAGGAAGGAAGCTCCCTTGCGGGGCGAGCGCTGCTGCAGTTGATGCTCGGGAAGCTCATCTCACTCACGCGCCACGCGCGGGTCAGTGGGCACGATCGGTATCACGCGTGCGATGAGAGAGCGGCCTCTACTGTGGCCACTTTCATGTCTCTGATCGCTACCTACAGGCCGTCCGGTGAGAACGTCTACGCGGCGCTCTTTCTGCACACGCTGAAGAAGATCACGCGCGAGGAAACCTTCGCCCAGGAGATCCCCGCCTCCGATGTCTTGGACGAGTCCGACAGTGCTGAGAACGAGCTGGGAGCGGATATCTCTGCTCCGGCTCTGCTCACATGGGCGGTCGAAAAGAAGGTCATCAACGACCTCGATCGCACCCTGATTCAGCGGGCATACCTCGAGCAGACCGATTGCGACTTGGCCGTGATTGCCGCGGAGGTAGGGATGACTCCGGCAGCGCTTCGCCAGCGGCTCTACCGCGCGGTCACGCGCATTCGTAAAAGTGTCGTCGCCTCCAATCAGCCGCCTTCTCGACCCCGGTTTGCACGCGGTCGTCGGCGGACTGCAGCGGCTACTGCGGCAATCTGATGACCCGTTCGCTCGCGCCTCTGTTCACCGTCATGGTCTTCATCGCGACGGCGTTTCTGCTGACCGAAACGTCCTTGCTCTTCGAAGCGACTCGAGGATTCGAGGCTGCACTCACCCGCCCCGCAATCGCTCGTCCCGGACTGCTCGCCGAGGCCTCGCATGTGATGAGCAGAGTCGCTCTCACTGTCGCTGATTTTCTGCCTCGCGACGTCACCACTCACATCGACAGCGGTCGGATCATCGTGCCGGCGCTGTATCTCTGACGAAGAGAGAACACTCATGACGAACCTTCACGCACCAACTTCTGCGGACGGTCGCCCCGACTACAGCGGCTGGGTTTGCATGCTCGTCGCCTCTTTGCTCGCTGCACTCCTCGCCGCGCTCACCGCGGTTGTGTCGCCAAGTCAGGCCGGGGCGGCGCCGGCATCATCGGGCTGCCCGGAGGTGGAAGTGGTGATGATGCCGGGAACGTTCGAAACGGACTCGACCGCTGATCCTGACGTCGCGAAGGGTCTGCTCAAGCAGGTCACCGATCCTCTTTCCCAGCTTTTTGGTACCTCCATCAAGATCACCTATCCGGCGTACGAAGCGTCCGCCTTCAACAAGGGCAAGACCTATGGCACCAGTAAGGCATCTGGCATCGGAGCCGGTGCGCGCGTGATGCAGACTCGTGCAACGCAATGCCCGAACACTCTGTTCGCACTCGGCGGCTACAGCCAGGGTGCGGACGTTGCCGGCGACTTGGCATGGTTGATCGGACACGACAAGGGACCGATCCCGGCAGAGAAGTTGATCGCTGTCGGTCTTGTTGCCGACCCACGGCAGAGTTCGAATGGCGACAACACTCTCGTCGGTCCTCCCGTCGACGGTGTCGGGATCGCGGGGCCCAGGCCGGGCGGGTTCGGAAAGACAGCTGCAGTCACGCGTTCGTACTGCGCCCCGCCGACGACCTCTACTGCTCGACCAACGCCGGCAAGG
Source organism: Rhodococcus sp. 4CII (assembly GCF_014256275.1). Classification (NCBI taxonomy): domain Bacteria; kingdom Bacillati; phylum Actinomycetota; class Actinomycetes; order Mycobacteriales; family Nocardiaceae; genus Rhodococcus; species Rhodococcus sp. 4CII. The sequence goes on along the minus strand of NZ_JACCFE010000004.1, from coordinate 20,161 downwards.
ATGGATTGCTCGCAGGACTTGGGCGAGTGCTTGCCCAGCCTCCGACTGCTTCCGGTCCGCAGCAGAGCGATGGATCTCAGCCCACCACCGCGGGTCTGCAGAACGCCTTGGTGTCCGACTACTCGAAGGTCAATCTTCCGGGATTGGCCGGCAACATCGAGACCCTGCAGCAGCAGCTGCAGTCCGGCGCTCCGGACCTGGAGAGCATGGAATCGGCGGCGACAGATGTAGCCAACACCCTTGTTCCGGTGGCCGATACGACCAGCTGGGTAACCCAGAATCCGGCCGTGGAACAGACGCTCATGACTGCGGACGCTTCGACTCCCGAATACGCCGCCGGCCAGATCGTCGACAAGGTCAAGGGCATCGACCTGAAGAGTGCATTTCAGGCCGCGGACACCATCGCGCGGACGGTTCAGAATGCCTCCACGCCGGGTCAGGCGCAGCAGCTGCAGACATCGGTGGACACCTTGTCCACTCAGGTCTCCCCCTTGGCCGCCACTCCGGCTGATGGTCTGTCACTCGCTGCGGACGCACTCTCGGTCATCAAGCCGAGCGTGCTCATCAACCAGGTCACGCACATCGGGACGAACGCATTCGACCTCGCCGACAACATCCCTGCAGTCCTCGACATCTTGTTCAACCGGATCCCGCACATTGTTCTCGATCCGGGTCTCGATCCGATGGCCAAGGTCAAGGCTGTCCACGCCGAGTTCGACCGCATCAACGTCCTATTCGAGCCACTCATCAAGCTCGCCGCCGGACTCGACTACAAGACTGCTGCGGCCCTGATCGCGATGATTCCCGACCCATCCGGCGCCGCACAGATCATCTCGATGATCGTCGGCCTCGTCGGGAACCTCGACATCATCGGTCTGGCCAACACCGCCGGCGAACTCCAAAAGCAGCTCTGGCACGCCATCGAGACCGGCGACATCATCGGAGCCGGCCTCAGCGCACTCCCCCACATCCTCGATTTCGCGAAGATCGCGGTGGGCACACTCAACGGTGGCCAGAAGACCGAGGCGTCCAAGCTCGGTTCAGTGTCTGCGTCCACGACGACCGGACAGCAGATCACCCAGCAGTCACACGCTGGGTACCTTGGAGGGCTCGCCTCGAGCCTCACCGCATTGGCAGGCTCTGACGGTGCAGACGCCCTCTCCCAGATCGGTGCTGAAGGGCTCAAGTTCGCCTCATTCATCGGGTCCGGAACTCACCAGAACTACGGGGAGCTCGTCGTCGATTCATCAGGCACAACGGCCCTACAGGACATGACCAACCACTTCCGCGATCCGATCGCCAAGGCCGTAGCCTAAACCGGTCGTTCATCATCGAAATGGCGGTCGTCCGACATACGTCGACAGAACAATGGCCGGCCACCCCGACACTGCGTCGCTGCGTCCCGCCTCGTCCGGTCAACGCATGGGATCAGTCGTGAAGTATAGGGATATGCGCTAGTTCGAGTGTCTCTCATTCGAATCGATTCCTGACTCGCCGGCACCCGCCGTTCTGGAGTCGGCTCCCGTCGAAACGACGTCTCCTGACACTGCTGCAGCAACGCCGGCCATCGTCGCGACGGCGGAGACCACGCAGCAGCCGACCACGACAACCCCGGCGCCGAATCCTCCGAGACAGACAGGCGATCACTCGATACCGTCCCGCCTCGGGGTCCGCCGTTCTCGGCGTCTCGGGGTCCCTCGCCGCTAGCGCTCGCTGTCTTCCGGGAGAAGGAATTTACGCAGCAGCTTGAGCTGTTCCAGGATCTCGTCGTACGTCACAATCTTCACGTTCCGTGAGTTTGCTCGGTACATCTCGAACGACTTTTGCTCGTCATCCGAGGATGGAGTTCGCCCGATAACGACGAAGCACGACACCGCGTATGCCTCCAGATCCGCCCGCGAAGCCAGTTTCAGGCCCGCGAAGGAAGTCATCAGTTGATACGCCTGATCCATCACCTGCGTCACGGCGCCGCCGAGATCTTTGGACGGACCGAACACACCCCCTCGATACTCCTTAGTGTTGAGCAGTGACGTCGACGGCTTCTTGATCTCCACCAGCGCAACATTATTGGTCAGTGGATTCTTGAGGAGGTAGTCGGCAACCTTGCCGCCACTACCGGCGAATCCGACACCACCGACAGAGGCACTCGACTGAAAACTGACCATTGGCGTGCCGAACACCTGCTGGAGTGCAAAGGCGTTGTTATCGAAGAAGTTCTGCCAGAACCCCTCCTTCTTGCCCCTAGCCAGGGCATCTTCGTAGGACTGAATGAGTCGATCAAGATTCACGAGCTCGATGTCACGGTGGAGCTTGAGAAACGTCTCCGGCCGTGTCCGCGCCAGTGCAGCGGACTCGGATGCGAAGGTGTCGATCAGCGCGTCCTGCTCTTGCTCGGTCAGTTCCTTGACGCCATCAGCGGCCTTCGTCAGCACCTGCGACACCGGGTGGCGGCCGAGGCTGTATACCGCCGGCTCCAGGCTGAGGGTAGAGGCCAGTGCGTTATGAACGAATGCATCTTTGACGCGCGCAGCACCGTCGTAACCGCGGCTGTTGATTCGCCGGATCTCTGAAAGAATTGCCTCGAAGCGCTCCAGGCCGAGGAGCAGCTGCTTCCCGGCCACCGCGACGTTCGTTCCTCCCATGAAGTAGATTTCGTCGCACTCGGTGTGCTTCTCGATCAGTCGCACGAGGCGATTGCAGTCCTTGACCAGCCCCAGACCAAATTTGTAGTCCGTGACGAAACCGCTCGGCAGCCACTCAAGAAGAAGCTCCCTGAAATCAACAACGCCGACGTCCGTATCCGGCACGCTCATCGTCAACGTGTGAATCTGTGGGTACTTCGGCTCAAGATACTTCTCGTTGTCCGGAAACGTGTAGATAGGGAAGATACGCAGCTCCGAACTGTCACCCGAGAAGTTGAGTATCCGCGTCCCGTCAGCAGCACTTGGGTCGTCGGGAGGATCGAGCGGGACGAAGAATCCGTCCACCTCATTGTCATGATGTCGAACGTCAAGTCGGGCCTTAACATCCTGGTCACTGCCGTATCTTCTCACCACGATGTGAGTGTCTCATCATTCGGCATCCCCGAAGCCGTCGTTTCTGATGGCGCTGATCGCAAGCGTAGGTCAGGCCGCCCGCCCTCTATTCCTCTACTCTCCGACCATGGGAAACGGAAAGAATCAGGGTGAAGAGAACCGACACGGGTTGCGCCAAGGGCTGCCACCGGGATATCGCAATGCCCTGGCCCCGCAAAGAGCCGAGGGTGCTTTGACCGCCTTCCAGACGCCTTGTGACTGCACTGTGCGATACCCAACCGTCCTTGTCGAGGACGCTATTGCAGCGAGGGCTTCCCATGCCCTACCCGCATTGTGCGACCACGGCACTGGCCACATCCTCACCACTGAACCGGATGGAGCCCACATTCGCATCTCTGGCGGCGCAGATGCAGTTGCCGAGATCTACATTGCGATCCCCTGGCCGCAGCAGGTACTCCGTTTCCCCGGTGGGTATCCGGACGGTCATGCCTGTAAGCGAGCACCGTCCACCGAAGCCCTACGGTCGTACTTCGCGAACCTCAAGAATCCTTAGCGGCGCCCGCCACTTCGAACAGAATGGCCGGAGGAGGACCCCGCCGAGTGCCGACGGGGTCCTCCTCGCCCGGGCCATCCGGGGCAAGACCCTGTTGTACGCAATGCACCCACTGCCAGACTGAGTAGATGGGCGACTCCGCCGTCAACGTGAAGCAGCTAGATCTCGCGAACCTCGTCTCCGTTCGGCTCAGTCAGCTCGGCGACAGATACCAGGCCGCGTCACATCTCGTATCGTCCGCGGCTTTCCAGGTCGGCTTCGTCCGGCTCGCGGCCGGGATGGCCGAATGGTCGCGCGAGCCGGAGGGACACAAGCAAATGCAGGAGCGCCTCTCGAACGAACAGTTCAACATCCTGATGTTGGCGCCGGTCGACTACGCCTCACGTACAGCGATGACATGTCTGGACCTCTGTGCCGCAGCGGCCTATCGGCTGCGAAAGTCTGGCCAATACGACGCCCACGGGGGCAGGGAATCAGATTTAGATCACCTGCGTGATGCTAAGAGCCATGGTGTTCGGCTGCACGCCGAACAGGAACGCTGGCGCGCGGAAGTCACTGGATCGGCGGCTCGGAGCCTTCTAAAGCGGACGCGTGACATCGTCACCCATCGACCGATCTCGGAGTACTCAATCGTCGGCAGCGATCAGCCGACCACCTCGATCGAGATCGATGGACAACGATACGACGGAGTCGCTCTAACTTCTCGTTTCGCTCGATTCGCCGAGACTCAATACGAGGCGTTCGTCCAAGCAGTTCTTGCTGACTTTCCCACTAATCGGACGAAGACGACGGGCTAGTCGGGCACAGACCCCTCTGAGTCCCGGTGGGCAAGACACCCATTGAGAACGAAGCAGTCCAGAACCGCACCTACCCTGCACGCCATGGCTCTCCCTTCACAGTTCGAATACCGTGGGTCGCGATCTGTTCGTCGTACACGTGACGACGTCAGTAGGCGGTGACGGTATTCCCCAGGTAAGGGACATCGCTGCCATCGACACGAGCACCGGAAGGTACTGGAATATCACCTCTCCGAGTCACAGCGAGCCACAGAGGACGCAACTGCGGTACTCGGTCTCCGGACTCTCGCGAGGAGCATGGAGGAGCACATCGCCGGCGGATTCCACCCCGACGAGCACGCGGAATTGCTCACCCGACTGTTCGCCGAGGTCAACCTCTCCCCCACCTGGTATCAGAGCGCTGATATCAGGCAATTGACAGCCGGCGCTCTAGGGATACCGCCGACTCACACACCCACTGCCGAACAGACGAGCAACCTCTGGGGCGTTTCGGTGAGGAACGCCCGCCACAGCGCCGCTCAGATGGCAAAGGCGGCCGCCGCTTGCTTCGACGCGCTCGAACATTTCGCAGCTGGGGGGTCAGACTGCCAGTGTCGACCCGATGACGAACTGAGAGCCAGATGCTCCGACGCGATCTCCAGATCCCACCGCGAATCCTCGGAATCTTCCGGCGCCTTCGCGGCCGTCATATTGCAGTGGTGGGTTCTTGCGGCCCCTCTCGTCAGTGCGATCGATGGTGTCGCCGCAACCGGGACGACCGTCCACTCACTTCTGGCCGTCCCCGTCGCTGTTGCGCCGATGATTGTCCTTGCGCTCTGGGTAGTCGCGAACAAGAAGTAGGGCTCGTCGGCGCTACTCTGCCGCCTGTGTGCGTTCGTCGTCCCCGAAGAAGTACCCCGTCAGGGCCGCTGTGATCAGATGCGACCGCGACTTCGCGGCAAGATCGATGACAAGTTGATCGATGACATCGAAGTCCGCCTTGAACAGGCGGTATGTCACTTGCGTCTCGGAATCGTCACGTGACGTTTTGGCGCGAATACCTCGGGGTGCGAATAGCCCTCCCCCGATTCGGCCGCCGGGATACAACAACTCGGGCAGACGTTCGTGCGTCGCCTCGATCGCGACAATGAAGATCTGACCGTTGGTCATTCCTGTCTGCTCGCGAAGCTGCTCGAGTTTCGCGTGGCACTTTGCCGGCACTCGAACGCTGGACGACTTCCCTCCGCTGTCCGGATCCGTCACCACGGGCCCTCGTTCGGGTGGCGCTTCTCGAGACGGCTCGTCAACTCCCGAATCCTCCCCACCCTCAATGAACTGGGATGCGATGTGTTCGACCGATCGAGCAGCCGGCGACCGAAAGGTCGAAGCTAACGGACGGTGTCCCCCGGTGGCTCGAGGTTGACCATGTTCCTGCGTCACGACGATGTACTCCGATGCTGAACAGGGAGCGAGGCGCGCCCGCTCGAACCCAAATGATCTTGATGTGCTTTATACAGCCCGCCCTGGACTACTTCGACCAACAGTGCATACGACCAACAGTGCATGAAGGGCGCGCTTTCAACGTTAAACGTGACGTTGTAAGAAGAACATAGACCAACACTGACATACGCCGAAGAGAGTAGCGCAACTTCGCATGAGCGGTATCGACTAGTCCAGCGCAATCGGCCTCAAACTCGTCCCAGACGCGTCCCATAATCGTCCTAGTTTTGTATTTAATTGGATTTGTTAGAGCTAGGGGACGACTGGCAGTCACGTTGACTTGCACTACTAATCGAGTGTGGGACGCTGTTGGTATGCTCCTTGGACGCTTTAGGGAGGCCCATGTTGCACTAGTTGCGCGTTTTTCTGGATGCTTTGATTTCATGCTCGGTATCTATGTGTTGTGCGCTAGAGCTACGCCTTAGAAACGTTTGGGACGATTGCATAACTATGGATGACACACCTATCGCCCGATGTCATCATGTTCGTATGACGGTGCCAAACGGTGAGGGCCTCGAGCTTGGCCGTCCGTGGATCGAAGATCTGCGCTGGCACCGCGATCAATACAGACAGTCTCGCTTTCAATGGAGTGGCAGTGAGGCGCTCCTTGCGGCTACAGAATTCACCCACGGGCGCCAGGACTTCACCTCACTGATGGATCTGCGCGAGCTGAATCTGGGCCGGCGTGCTGCCACTGAGTACGCCGCAGTCTGCCAACGCGCGTTCGGAGAGGCTGCAAGGCAGGCGCGTCGGTCCATCTGCCCAACTTCCTGGGTCGCTGTCGCCATCGAACTGGACTCGACAGTCGACGACTGTTCGGCCAGCTCTCACTTCGCCACCTGGTCGAGCCCTGCAGATAGAACAAACACCCAGGTGGATCGGGTTCAACGGATTGTCGACGGCCTCTACTTCTCGAACCCTTTGATCCGGGCCTGGGAGCTCAAGCAACTCTGGGACCTGTACACGGCCGCCGAGAACATTCTCGAGGACACCTTGATCGACCTCGTTGTCGAGCTCGACGGACATCGTCGAGCTCAGGACATTGCCGATGCGATCGGCGTCTTCACTGTGGCGGGCCTCAGTCATCGGGTAGACCTCCAACGAAGCCAGCGCGGCGTCGTCGGCGATCCCCGCAGAACACCGCATCAGTACAGGTAGAGCGCAAGTCTGTACCTCTTCACGCATGTGTTCACGCAAAGGCTTCCCCATACGTTCACGCGCGTAGACCCATCCCAACGGGGCATTTGCCCTGTGCCGCACTCGACGTTCGATCCGCAGAGTTTCCGCTCGGGCGCCAGTGTGCTCTCACGCACTGTGCCTAGCACCGAATTACGGCACCCCATCACGCATCTGATTCAGTTCGCCCCCTCGTGCTCGAACCAGCAGCGGCGCACGGAACTGCTCACGTATTACAACCAGTGGTGTTGCCCGCGTTGACGACAGGGTCAAGTTCACGCGCGCGTACCGGCATCGCCTCCCGTGTCTGATCACTTACTCCAACACGTGTGGTTACCGGCATGCAATCACGTGCAATCCATCGCGGTTAATCACGCCTACGTCCACGTAGGTTGTCCCGCTCAGCATCCTGCATGACACCATGCGTGGCTTCACGCAAATCTTCACGCATGATGTCACGTAGCTATCCATGCAGCATCACACGCGTTAACCACCGCATTATGTTCCGTCGCAATTCCCGCTTGTCGCCACGCGAATTCACACGCATGCATACCCGCGTTGCTACCTGCAGATCGATCCGCGTGTTTTCCCACTGGCCTACACGCCTGTTCTCACGCTTGTTCTCACGCCGTCTGCCATGCCTGTTCACACGCTTGTTCTCACGCCGTCTGCCATGCCTGTTCACACGCTTGTTCTCACGCTGGCAGCCATGCCTATAAGCACGCCAGACATCACGCTTAAGTCCACGCTTGACCACCCGCCTTACCTCATACGGTTGACCCCGTCGCATCTCACGCGTTTGCTCACGCAGATCTACCTACGGTTCACCCCGCGTGGCATACAGCAAGTTGTCCAGGAATCCTGCTAGCTTCACTGGGAACCACTCGTCACAACCAAAGTCCAATGGGAGAACTGCCATGTCCATGCATGTCGTCGAGACCTCAACTGCGGAGCAGCAGGAACTGCCGGTGTCGTTCGGATTCTTCAACGGCAAGGGGGGAGTGGGAAAGACAAGCTGTGCCGCCAACTGCGGCGGACTCCTTGCCGCCGCCGGATACCGAGTTCTGATCGGTGACTTCGACCCCCAGGGGAACCTGTGCCGCGATCTGGGCTACGACAAGCGAGACGGATCTGAACTGTTCACCGCGCTCCTGCAAGGGTCCGCGCCTCCGATCGTCCACAATGTCGGGGGCCGCGAGAATCTCGACGTGGTGCCGGGTGGTCCCGCGATGTTCGACCTGGCGGCCGTCATGGTTTCCCGGCAGCAGCGTCAGGGTGGTAAGCGGCTCGGACAGCTCGTTCGCGCCATGCTCCTGCAGGTTGCGCACAACTATGACGTGATCATCTTCGACACTCCGCCCGGTGATTTGACCATCATGGAGGCACTGATGGAGGTCGTCCAGGCTGTGGTCATCCCGGTCAGGGCGGACGACGCAAGCCTCGACGGGTTGGAAACTATTGCCGGCCAGTTCTCGGCGACACGGGATGGTGATCCAGACCGTAATCTGCCAGCTGTCAACCCGCGGCTGCAGTTGGCAGGTATTTGCTTGTTCGGTGTGGGCTCGCGCTCAACCAAGCTCACGGCGAAGATCCGTCAATCCGTCAACGAGATGATCGGGGATGCCGCCCCGATCTTCGAATCCCGGATCCGGACGATGGAATCTACTGCCTATGATGCCCGCCGGGAGGGCTTGTTGGTCCATGAGCTGGAACAGCAGACCGAAGTCGCCAAAGTCGCACGTTTCGCCGCTTTGAAGAAGGGCGCCAAACCGACGGATCAGATACTTTCGCGCAATGCGTCCGGGTTGGCCGAGGACTACGCAGAACTGACACGCGAAATCCTCGTGCGCCTGTCGACCATCAGCGAGGAGGTGGCTTCGGCATGACCGAAACCAGCACTCCTCGCCGCAAGAGCCTTGCCAGTGCTTTCGCTCCGAAAGGTAACCGAGCGGAGGGTTTGGCCGGCCTCCTTCCGACTGCTGGCAGCCCCACCCAGCCGCGGCGCTCTACCCCGGTCACCGAGGTAGAACCAGCCGCGGAGGAGTCGCGGCCTGTCGAGAAGGCGCCTGCAGCGCAGGAGCCGCCACAAGCTCTGGCCGAATCACCCGCGCCTACTTCTACGGTGCCCGTGCCCGTTCGCTCCGAGCCGGTCAGTAAGCCAGAACCAACCCCACCACCCACACCCACACCGACCGAGAAGCAGGCTCCCATTTATGAGCCGGCCCCGGACCCGACCCCGGTCACCGACGATGATGTCGAACCTCCGACGGAAATTGGGAAGGTGACCGTGACGGCTTACCTGGATCGCGCCACGCGTGATGCACTGCAGAGCCGCGCGGCCGAGCGTAGATGTGATCACGCTGATGTCGTTATCGAGGCCTTCGATTCTGTGGGGATCGCGGGACTTCGTAGCCTGTTCCAGCCGGTGGCCGGGCGATCCGCGGCCGGGATCCCCGTGCATCAGGAGCCATTTGCGGTCAAGGGTCCCGTTGAGACGTGGTTCCGGTTCACGACGGCTCAGCGGGACTGGCTTGATGCTCAGGTGAAGGTGGTCGGGTCGAAGTCCCGGAGCCGGCTTCTTGCTGGTGTCTTGTCGCTACATCTTCGGACGGTGTCTCGCTAGTGACGATGGGGTAGGGCGACGGGGGAGTAGAACCTCGCCGCCTACCTCTCAGTCGATTCCCGACAGCTCATCGGTGTGCACGCGAAGGCACTTCGGGTGTCTTTGAACCCGCTCCCCACCCCACTCCCCACCCCACTCCCCACCGCCGTGGGGAGTGGGTTTTATCGTTTGATCAGGCATTTCTTCCCACTCCCCCCACTCCCCACCGATTGGCCCCGCAGGTCACACGTAGGGGTAGTTGTTCATCTGAAACCGCGGTCGGGCGAGTTTGGTGAAACAGTCCATGCTCCGCGGCATGATGCGGCGACGAAGATCTTGTTTCCCATCTGTCACACAGCGTTGGGCCGAAGGATCTTCCTCTAACCAGAAGCGGATTTTTGGTGAAGGTGAGGGGATGCACGATGAACGGCGACACACCGACAACACGACCTTCGACGTTTCCGAAGCAGTTTCTGTTTAGGCTCATCGCATGGGACGGCCACACAAGGGAACGCGCAAGTGCATATCAGTTCGTGCACCCCTTCAACAGCACAGCTTCTACGAAGCACGCGCCGAAGAGCTCGGACTTGAGCTGGGCGACTACGCCCTGCTCGTCATGGCCCGTGCGTACAGCCTGGATGTCCCCGACTACATCCTTAAGAAGTTGGACCCGGAAAAACTACGGGCCCACGACGAGCGCTACGCGGTCTGCGATTCGTCCGACAATGAACTTTCAATCTCGGCATGACCTGGCCATAAATAGCGAAAGACCCCCACTGCTTGGCGGCCTGCGGGGGTCCTTCGATCCGTTGATTACGAACTGAGTCCTGGAGGGGACCTTGTTCATAAATACGAGTCCTGGAGGGGACCTGTGCCCATACTAACCCGGGCCGCACCGCGCTTGCCAGATCTCCTGGCGCGTGTGTCTGAGGCGGCTTCGTGACTGCTATCACTGCTGGAGCTATTGAGAACGGCCGGATGTCGTCATTCGACCGGGTTCGTGCTGCTGCCGAACGCAATGGCGGGGTGACCGAACGCGGCTCTACCCAACTGATGGCACGGTGCCCAATACATGGCGACCGTCACGCGTCGATGTCAGTGACCTGGGTCGATGGGCATCGGGGAGGAATGGTGCTGCTTCACTGCCACGGCTGTGAAGCTCCCGTCTCGGAGATCGCCGACGGCCTGGGGTTGTCGATGACCGATCTCTTCGACGAACCGCTGTTTGGTCGCGACGCGCTCACACGCGTAGGCCGATCTCCGCACCAACGTGGTGCTGGGCGGCGTAGGCCGAAGGGAGGACGACTGCCCGCCCGAATCGCGTTCCCAGACGTAACACCGGACGCGCAACACCGGTGGGATCGGGTCAAGGTCTACCCGTACGTATCAGCCGACGGTGCCTTGGTGCAGGAAGTGATCCGAGAGGAATGCACGAGCTGTGAAGCTGGCCGGCACAAGCAGTTCCGACAGGTTTTCGTGGATGCCGCAGGGACCCGGCGCAAGCGTAAGCCGGAGGGTTTTGAACCGGTCTTGTATCGACTGCCGGAACTGCTGTCGGCAATCTCGAGCCATTCGCCTGTGTGGTTACTCGAGGGGGAGAAGGATGTCGAGACAGCCGAGTCGCTTGGACTGGTTGCCACGACCAATGCTCAAGGCGGACTGAACTTCCCTCTCTCGTGTGCTGACCTTTTCGAAGGCGCTGAGGTTCGCGTAGTGCTTGATCGCGACTCCGTCGGATGGAAGCGGGGTATCGAACTCGCATCTCTATTGGGTGGCAGTGGTGCCCAGGTCCAGCTCTTGCTGTCCGCACCGGCGGCACCTAAATCTGATTTCACTGACCACGTCGATGGCGGTCAATGGTTGACCGACTCGACGTGGGGTGGTCTGATCCCTGTTCGGCCTGGGGAGGTCGCTGCCCACGGCTTTGCTGCCGACGTAATCGAGAAGCAAGCACTAATCGAACTTGCGCTGGCAGAGGCGACCGCCAGAGCTGATCGTGCAGATGGGCAGGACGGAGACGAAGAGTTCCGACGCGCACAACGTTGGGCGCTCGAATCGGAGCGACGTTTCGAAGATCTGACTGAACTTCTGGACAAAGTTCGACAGCAGGCCGCGGCTGAAGGCACCGATTGGGTGGGAGAAGCGGTCGAGAATGCCATGACCGCATGGCGTGCTGCGCGTGTTGCAGCGCGAGCGGCACACGATGTCGCGCGAGTTCCCATTCCGCCGATTCTGCAAGATCCCGAGCTTGAGCCCGTACCGGGTGCGGTTCAGGAGTCGCTCAGCCCAGTTGATTCACAGTCGGTCCGGTCTGGCTCGGAAAGCCTCGTTACGCCGCTGAACACGATCCGGGGGCGAAATGTTATCGCTCCGGTGTATCGGATCATTGACGGGACCTTGGTCGAAATCGTCACGACCAAGAGCGGTGATCAACAGGCGAAACTCGTACTGGACCTCGATGCCCGGATCGTTGAGATGGAGTATCTCGAAATTGCCGAGGCGGGTATTGACGTCGACGAGCCGGAGTTGATGGGCCGAGCGGCGATGGCCGGTCAGAGTGAAGTCAACCCCGCCGCACCTCAAGAACTCACCGCAGTGGTTATCGGCTACACCCATCCGGAGAGCCGAGAGTTTCTGCGGATTCGGATCCCGGCGAAGGAGTACCGGGATTGCGGCTGGGTCGATACCTTGCCAGGTCCGCCTGCCTACGACTCTCGCCCCAGCGGTGTGGCGAAGCTGCGAGATGCACTCAAGGGCGCAGGTGGACGCGAAATCCAACGGGTGGTGCGTTACCGCTCCACCGGGTGGCGCCGCGATGATCAGGGAAAGTGGTTCTTCGTTCATGCTGGGGGAGCCATCGACGAGAACGGCGGACGGGTAGCCCCCGTTCTGCTGACCGGCCCCCTGAAGATGTATGACCTTCCCGCACCGACGCCCGACCCAGTAAGGATCCGAGAAGCATTCCTTCTTCATTCCGGCTCGATGCTCGAACGCACCCCGACGCGGGTTTCGGCCGCTCTACTTGGGCAGGTATTCAGGTCCGCATTGGGTCCGAACCCGTGGGTTCTTACGTTGGTCGGATCGCCTAACAGCTACAAGACATCACTCGCGTCATTGGCGATGCACCACTGGGGAGAGAAATGGGATCGCCGGCGACCGGCGACATCGATGTCGGGCAACGGCGACACATTGAATGCATTGCGTATCAAGCTTAACGCCGCAAAAGACGCTCTGTACTGGGCGGACGATGTCGCACCAACTCGAGATTTCGGGACTGCGCAGAAGGCGCTCGAAGAGTTCGCTCGCATGGTGCACAACGGTGAGCAACGCTCGAGAAGCACACGTGATGGTCTCGGTGTTCTGGACGGAACCCCGCCACGCGCGTCTGCGTTGGTTACCTCCGAGATCATGCCGCGGCCAGGATCTGCAGCTCAGCGGATGCTCGTGGTGCCGTTGCAGGCGCGGGAAATCGAACTGGATGTTTTGAAGGAACTCGATACTGCGCATTCCCGTCATGGCCGTGCCTTGTTGATGGCCACGTACCTGCAGTGGTTATGTCCTCGGTTGGATAGTGTCCGCGCTGAGGCGTTTGCCGAAGGTGAGCGGTATAGCGAGCGTTTGCGCACGAGTGGTGAAAGTGTTCGTCAGGCAGACGCTTTGGGGTCTCTGTGGGCGGGCTGGCATGCGATGTCACGTTTCCTTGTTGATGTCGGAGCGTTAACAGAGAACGAAGTCGCGCAGGTCGGGGACCTGGTCACGATGGGCTTGTCTGATGCCGCTGCTGCGGCGACTGACCCAGATCTGCCCATGCGGACCGGTGCGCGAGTACGGGAGTTGTTGGTACACGCACTGAGAAATGGTCACGCCTACGTGGAAGACGTCGACACGGGGCAAGCTCCAGCGGATTGGTCGATGGCTGCATGTCTTGGATGGCGGCGCAGTGTGGTGGGTGAAACATCCGACGGCACCCCTCGATGGCGTGCGGAAGGTCGAGGCGTTCGGTTGGGATATGTCGTCGCTAACCCGCGGCCGTGCGATGGTCAACCACAAGTCTTGTTGGACCCGATGGCCCTCGAACAGGTGTTGAAGGCCACTGGTCAGACGATGACCGATACCTTGCAGATCGATCGTGGTACCGCCTTGAGGGCTCTCTATGACGAGGGCGTGCTGATCGCGGAGGAACGGAAAGGCCGGATGCCGCGGTACACGGTGCAGCGGATGGTCAAGTGCGAAAACCGCAGGCAGCGCATGGTTGCACTGCGGCTACACAAGTTACTCGGTAGCGATGATCCGGAAGACCAAGTAACCAGCGATGCAGGATCAATTGACTCGACACCCGGCGGCGATTCCAGCGACTCGTCCAGGCCTGATGTACCCAGCGGTCCGGCTCTGTTCGACGGTTGGCTCGCCGATCTGAACAGTCCAGGGCCCGGCGTAGCTTCGGGTGATTCGTCCAACGAAGTCATGAGCCTGACCAGCTCTCATTCCGAACAGGAGCCTGAGATGGCTATCGAGACCGATGCCGAGGGGCATTTCGCTGATGGAGTGCAGATTTCACCGGTTTCCACCTGCGCCCTGTGCGGCGGCGAGGACGCCGGATGGCAGATCGACGGCTTGGTGATGCACCTTCCCTGCTGGTGGCAGAGCACCGCCGTCACCCGATCTGCAGCTGCAGCAACCGGCGACACAGTCGGACAGGTTTCGCCAATGGTTGTGGACGAGCTGGAGTCGGCGCCCGTCGAAACGACGTCTCCTGACACTGCTGCAGCAACGCCGGCCATCGTCGCGACGGCGGAGACCACGCAGCAGCCGACCACGACGACTCCGGCGCCGAATCCTGCAGCAGGAGAAGCACCGACCACCTTCACCGCACCCGCGGCAGTACTCGACGTCGATGGCGCATGGCTACCCGATGGCACCCGTCACGACCTTGCCGCGCCGATCACCCATGTCGGCGATGTCGCGGAGCTAGTAGCGACGTTGGACCTCGGCACGTGGACGTCAGACAAATGGTCGGTGCCTGGGCAGATCTGGATCACCGACGCGATGGCGCAGCACGTGGGAATCGACACCAGCAGTTTGGGCAAGCGCAATCGAAACGACCGGATCAAGGAACTGACCGCACAATCTCCGTTCGTCACAGAGGCTCTCTCCGAGGGCTGGCAGCTCGGCGGCAAGGAGGGGGACCGGCTCGGCACTTGGACCCGCGTGTGGAAGGGCGAGACGCGTGGTGTCTGGGTGGCACTGGTCTCCGGCATGAGCCAGGACCCCAAGGAGATGCCCATTCTTGGTGACTCGCCGGCACCCGCCGTTCTGGCGCGGCGCCTGTCACTGCTTGCAGGTGCTCTGCGGTTCCCCTGGGCTGTGAGCCCGGCATCGACGGGCATCGACCTGATGATCGCCGCCCGGCCGAAGGAGTGGAAGCGCGTATTCGCATCGTCGGACGCGGAGTTCGCGAAGAAGTTCCAGATCTTCGAAGCGGATATCGACTGGTCACGGACCTTGTCTGACGACGAAGCGAAGTGCCGTTACGTCCATGCCTTCGACCGTGGCGGTTCGTACGCGGCAGGAATCGCCGGTCTCGAACTTCCGATCGGCGAACCTGTGCATCATTCGAACGGACTGCCGTTCGATCGCAAGCTCCCCGGGTACTGGCTCGTGGAGATCCCCGAGTGCGCGGACTGGCGGCTCCCGAATCCACTCAACCCGATGGGCTTGTCAATTTCTGAGCCGAAGTGGGTGACTACACCCACCCTCGAACGCGCCAGCAGTCTCGGGTACGAACCAGAGATTCTGGAGGCCTACGTGTGGCCTGATCACGGACGGGTCCTCGTCCCGTGGTACGAACGGATCCGGGATGCGCGCACCGCCTTGGACGTCAAGGACGATCTCGACGCGCAGTTGGCTCGCGAACAGAACAAAGTCATCTATACGCACACGATCGGCATTCTCAATTCCGATCTGCACTTGGCAGGACGGCCAGGATATTCACCGGAGCGTCACCACCACATCGTCGCCAAGTCGCGGGCCAACATCATGTACCGGATAGCTCAGATCGGCGAAGACACCGGACAATGGCCCGTCGCAGTCACCAAGGACACCGTGCTCTACGTGTCGGATGAATCCGATCCCCAGCTGGCGTGGCCTGGAGGACCGAAGCAATTCGGACGTGGTTTCGGCCAGTACAAGCCGGAAGGCTCCGCGCTCCTCGCCGAACATCAGCAGTACCTGGACGGCAAGGGCTACCGGGGCAAGTCGGATCTGATCGCACCGGCTGAGTGGATGTCCGCCGATATCAGCGCGGGAAGTGACTCGTGATGGCACGGAAACCCCTCAGCCGCACTGCCTATTCGCGGATCGCCGACAGTCTGGCGGACTACGGCTCTGTGGTGGACAACCAGATCAATGTCGTAAGAGCCGCCAAGGAACTTCGTGTTACCCAGACAGCGGTGCGTGAAGTGCTGCGCGCTGAGCGCGGAAAGATGCAATCGGAATTCTTCGGCAAGCTGACCGGACGCCGAGGCGCCGACACTTCCGGTCGACCTGGATCCGCCAACCTCAAGGCTCAGCTGCTTGCCGCTTACGGGCCCGGCAAACGGAGCGAGATCAACACTGCCGCCGCAGCACGCGATCTTGGGGTCTCTCGACGCACCGTGGAACGCTGGCTGGCCCCGGAAGGTCGGCAGCGAATCGCCAAACCACGAGCCGAGACCCTCAAAGCCCTAGCCCACAAGGCCAAACGCGCGGCATCTACGCAGAGCGCACGTCGCGCGGCGATGTCGACTATGCGAAGCAGCAAACAAGGTAAGGCGCTGGCCAAATACGGCGGCAAGATCAGGATCGATGCTGTTCAGGGTCCGGGACCGCGGGAGTATGCCCGCGATCGGCTGATCACCTTGACGCTGACGCCCGACCAGGTCGAGGCGATGTGGAGTGCGTATGAACGCGGTGGCGACAAGGGAATGACCGACTGGATGAACACGCGAGCGCAGGACTACGTCGGTGGGTGGGAGTTCTTTCAAATTAACAGCTTCGACCTGGAACGGTAGTTGTGGTCGTACATCGAGGACCTCGCTGGACGCGCAAACGTCTCGAGGCGATGCTCCGGACCTGTTACGGCGAAACGGCGCGTGGAAGTGTTGACGCGCAGGCGGTCGCGGACGCTATGCATGTCTCGTCGCGCACCGTTAGGCGATGGTTGGCCGGCTCCAACCGACAGTTGGCGGCCGTCCCACATCGTCGACTCGAGCAGCTGCGTCTGCCGGCCGCCGAGTCTGAGTTGCGGGGCCGGCAGCAGGCCGACTACGCCCGCGAGGCGATCGCCCAGATCGCTCTCCCGAAGGACAAAGGAGTTTTGCCTGTTTGGCGTGAGCGGGGTTGGCTCGAGCCACACGTCGTGGCGATTCTTGACATCACTGGCAAGCCCTGGAAGCAGGTTGTGATCAGCAACGGTTCGGCCCGCTCGATGAACGAGTGCCGGCGCCGGGGCTCCATTGTCGATGTCACGACGGTGCCGACGCGTTTCCATGGTGTGGTGCTTGCTCAGGAAGTGCTCGATGAGATCGAGCCGTGGAGGTTGCACCCGCTACCGGAGTTGCTTCCTGTTGGTCGTACACATGTGTGGTCGAACGACGCGCCGGCGGTCGATCTGTCGGTGTTAGCTGTGTCGAAGGAGTTGAGATGACAAACGAGAAGGGTATGAACATGGACAACGAAGCCAGCTTCGTCGAGCAACGAGCCAAGGCGCTGCTTTCGGAGTTCGTGCTCGATGATCACGCCGAGAGCTCGCACCGTCGTAAGGTCGATCTTTCGTGGTCATCGTCGGGCCGCTCACTGCCGTGATCGATTCGGTGGGGCCGCGCCCATGGTTGCGCGTGAAAGATCCGCAGCCGTTGCCCGAGGCATCGAAGCCAGCACTCTTGGCGCGTCAGCTGCGTGAGCTGGACGAGAACAGCCTCGGCCGGCTGATACGCGACCACCTTGTGCCGCTCAGTTCGGACCACAGTTACCGCACGCGGTGGAACGGATTCTGGTCATCGCTCGGGTTCGACCCGGTGCTGCGTGACCGCGCGACGGGGATCATCAATGGATTTCTCGATCTCGCTGAGGGAGCGCTCGAAGCCAACGATCAGGATGACAATCAGACTAAGCGCACCGAGAAGTTCTTCGACCGGTGTGAGGGTGCGCTCGACCGGATCCTGAAGCGCGAGGACGAACCGCTCGCCTGGGCGGGTGCGGCAGCAATGACGTTCAATCCGCCGGCTCGGGCAGTGATTGACCAGCTCGTGTCGGCCATCGAGAAGCACCGAAGCGATCTGGACAACGAAGCGCTGTGGGCGACACTCGACAGCGTCCGGAAGCAGTCCTTGGGCGGATCTGGACCGCGGAAACGCCGATCTCAACGCTGAGATAGTCAGTCGGTTACAGCGTCAGTCAGTCGCTAGACACAAACGTCCCCGGCACCGGGTGTGCCGGGGACGTTTTCACTGTTCAGCGTCTGTTTTTGACGGTGCGTGGGGGTAGATTCGGTGTTGTCCTGTTGAAGGGCGGACTGACCATCTGCCCCCTTGTTTTGGGAGTTGTTCTGGCATGGTGACGATTTCACATAGTGCGGCCGAAGGGACCTTGATAAAGGGGACGTCGCGCGGCGATGGTACGAACGAGGCGTTGAAAGCACTGGGGTGGCGGTGGTTTCGTTCGCTCGGGACCTGGGGTATCCGCGGGAGCCGGGATCGGGCGCCGAAGTTGCACTTGATCGAGAGCACTGCGGCGGCGTTGCGCGCTGCTGGGTTCGAGGTACGGATTGAGATCGATGCCACGGCGCGGCCAACTGCCGAGGTCGAGGCCGATCGGATTGAGCGTCAGGCCGGCCGCGTCGCTGCACTCGAAGACAAGGCGCAGCGACGAGCCGATCAGGCCGACCAAGCATGGGAGGCTGACCGGCGCGCACACGATGCGCTTCCGGAGGGTGGCGAGCCGATTCACGTGGGGCACCATTCGGAGAGGCGACACCGGCGGGCAATCGAGACCGCGCATCGCACGCTCGGGCAGGCCGTGGCTGCCGAGGAGGAGGCGAAGGCGGCTCGGCGGCGGGCTGAGTCGGCGGCGGTGACGACGTCGGCTCGGTACAACCCGGAGACGGTCAAGAATCGTATCGACTCGCTGCAGGCGAGCCAGCGTGCAGATCAGCGGCTTTTGGACGGGCACGAACGGACATTGTTCGTCGTGCGGGGAGTCAAGCAGGTCGAGAAGACTGCGCCGGTCGAGGGTGCTTACCGGGAATCGGTTATTGCTCGGATGGAGGAACGCGCAGATCAGATCTCGTATTGGGAGGGAGTTCGCGCGGAGCAGATCGCATCGGGGCAAGCAACGAACTACGGGCCCGATGACATCGCGAAGGGTGATCAGGTTCAGCGTCGCGGCCAGTGGTACAGGGTCGTTCGTGTGAACAGGAAGACCGTGAGCATCCCTTCGATCGTGGGTGGGCGCTGGACGGACAAGGTTGCGTATCACGAGCTCAGCGGCCATATCCGCGCCGAGGCTCAGAAAGAGCCGGTGGAGACCTTTATCGCCGTGGAGGACGCCCGGTCATGAATCAGTTCCGATCCGAGATCCACAGTGGCGAGTTTCGGTGCTCACGGCACTACCCGGTTTCGCGGCGGGTGGAAGATGCCGCAGCACAAGCGTTTACCGAGTGCATGCCTGGTTCGGCGTGGCCTCCGGTGAACACTCAGTTCGCCGATGTCTTCCGTCTGGCGGCCTGGCGCCTTCTGGTGCCGGTCGAGACGGTCGCGGCGCTGGACTGCTCGACGCTGACCGGGCGGGACTGGTCAGCGCTGGCGCCGGACGCGCAATCGGAGTGGATCGATCGGGCGCGCGCGAGCATTGCTCGGCTCACGCGCATGCCGCACTGGAAAAGGCTCAGTTGCACAGCCTGATTGAGCGTGACTTGGTGGTGTCCAGCGTGTAGCCGCTGGGCGCCGCCGAGTCAGTTTCTGCCGGCGTCCCCGGCACCGGCTGTGCCGGGGACGTTTTCGCTGTTCCAGGGGTGTTTTTGTCGCTGGGTTCGGCTAGTTTTCGAGGTGCAGTAAGTCCAAATTTCAGCGGGTGAGTCTGACCAGCTCACCCACCGACCCAAAGGGGTTTGTGTGATGGAACCGATTCGTATCAGTTCGGCAGTGGATGCGGCCGCGTTGGCGGTGAGTCTGGCGGGGCACTTGCCTACGTCGGAGGTTGTGGTGGCTCCGCTCGATGAGAGGGTGTTCGGGACGGTGTTGCTTGCCCAGCTTCCCGAGGTTGTGTCGGAGGCCGATCGTGAGGAGTGGGTCGAGGTCGCACGCGAGCGTGTCGGTGACATCGAGTCGCTGCTGGTGGTGGTGTTCGGCTCACCGGCCCACGCCGAGCTGGTGGTGCAGGCGCTGCGCGAGGCTGCGCCCGATCGGGCGTTTCACGTCTTCGCCTACTTCCAGGGCCAGGCTCGGCGGTTTCATCCGCTGCCGGGCGAGTGGGAATCCGGCGA